>JAJDAX010000118.1 GCA_029261615.1 Nitrospinaceae bacterium | reverse complement strand
CAAGACACGATTCACCAGCCATTGCCCCGCGCGTTCCAACACCGCTTTCGCCATGTCTTCCTTCCCGCCGGGAAATCGATGATACAAGCTCGCACGCTGAAGGCCGGTGGCTTCCGAAATCTTGCTCAAACTCGCACCTTCGTAACCGTATGTCCGAAACACAACGGTGAGCCGGTCCAGCAATTCATCTTCATTCACTTTCGTAATCGGCATGTCTTCTCCTTTGTTGCTCCATTATTTACCGAACGTTCGGTATAAGTCAAGAGTCAATTTCACATTTCTTTTGTTACAACCAATTAAATATTATTTTGAGGAGAAAAGGGGAGGCGGAAATAAGTAAAGAAAAGGTTCCTGACACCTTATTTTCTTGGAGTATTAGTCAACCAAAGATTTAACCCCTTCACTTCCTCCCGAAAGCCAACCGTTTGTTGTTTTATTGACACTGTAGTACTAGTATAGTACCATTTGTCTATGCCCAAGAAGGTTGGAGAACTTATTCAGAGGTTGAAGAAAGTTGGGTTTGTCGATCGAGGTGGGAAAGGCAGTCATCGGAACTTTAAGCATCCCAGTGGAGCAAAGATCACAATCAGTGGGAATGTTGGCCATGATGCCAAGAAGTATCAAGAGCGAGCGGTAGAAAAGGCAATTCGTGAGGTGTTCAAATGAAGGTCAGTGATCAATACATAAAAATCGTGGAATGGTCGGAAGAAGATCAGTGCTACGTCGGCACCTGTCCAGGACTCATGCTTGGCGGGATTCACGGCAAAGACGAGGCGAAAGTGTATAAAGAACTGTGCCAAGCGGTGGAAGAGTGGATTGATATTTATAAGAAAGATAAAGAGCCTCTCCCAGCAGCCACGGCAGGAAAAGACTACTCAGGAAAATTTGTCGTCAGAGTTGGCAGGGATTTGCACAAGTCTTTGGCCATCGACGCGCTCCGTCGAGGAGAAAGCCTAAATTCCTATTGTGTCAATTTACTCAAGGAAGAAAGGGCCCTCTAGGGAAAAAACAAGCGGAAGCCACGTATTTCAGAACAGAATCGCAAACCCACTTCGTCCAGAAAATAGTCCTCCAACGTTCAGCCGGAGGTAATTAGTCAACCAAAGATTTGAAACCATACCCTTGACCTGCTCCGTCCCAGAGCTGCTCATCAATTGGCGTTGGGCACTCCACATCCTCACCATAAAAGGGTAGCGTCCCCTTTTGACAAAAAAAAGTTTTGTTACAGCGAATTTCAACATTTTTTCCTGTTTTGATATAGAGAATGTATGATTACACCATAACGATTGACTCTGTGTCTCCATAAAAATAATAATGTTTGTACCTGGTCGGAATGGGCTTTAAATTTAACATTTACGGAACTCCTTATCTTTTTGGTTATGGGTTCAATTAAAAGTTGTTTAAATTCCATTGAAATTTGAAAGACCTTAGATGACTAGATATTCCCTGCCCCTACTAATTCTATTACTTTTCTCCGTTCGGAGTATTCATGGGTGACCCAAACCTACCTACCCCTGACACAGTTATCGCAACGGGTGATCCTGGAGACGAAATTGGACGGCGATATCGATATCAATGGAGTTACGCTGCCATTGTGTGCTGCATGCTATTGGATGAGACAGAAGGTGTGGCTGAGGTTTTCTGTGAACATCACGAGGATATACTAACCAAGAATGTTGATGAAACGTATTCCGGGCTTCAGGTAAAGACGCGGACCTTAAATCAGCCTGTGTGGAAAACAAGCGACAAAGAAGTGAGAAATTCCTGTGCGCGCTTCGCTAAACTTGAAGCGCAATTCCCTGGTCAGTTTCGTGTCTTTCGGTTCCTCACGAACCATCCCTTGCATGGAGGTGGAAACGGACAGGATCTCCGTTATGTTATTCAGAAGATCAAAGACGCTTCCTCGTTGAGCGACCTTTCCCCCCTTGTAGTTAAATACCTAAAGCGGGTTGCAAAGCAGGCCCAGTGTCCCACCGAAACGGTCTTCACTGCACTTTCAAAGATGGATGCCGACGATTCTCTACCGAAGCTTGCTGACATTGTGATACGACTTGTGGATACACTCACCCTAGTGTGGACTCGTTCAGTCGAATGCTCATACACAACAGTTGTACGTGCGGCTCACAGACTAATAGAGGAGTGCTCCCGAGCATCAACTCTTGCTCATCAGGGTGTGTTGCCTGCCTATCTTTCGGCAACCCTGAATCCAATGGGCACAGAACTTTCAGCACGTCTGGAAGGAAAACGTGTGGACAAATCGCGGGTCCTAGAATTTCTTGATGCAGGATTGAATGAAACGGCCACACTAGCCGACGACCCTGAAATGTGTATAGAGCCAGGCTCGGGTGCAACAGCTCTACTTCACAGGAAGCTTGACGTAGGGGGGTTCTCGGCTGTCTCTCGCAACTCTGCTGAAGATCTTAGGAATAAGTCCGACTATCTAGGAATTGTCTGGACTAAGAAGCATGGACGCACAATCGGACTCCAACGTTATGGGCATGTTCGGTCACTTGTTCTTAGCGATGCGGGAAGAGCTTTTGAGTCCACTAAGAATGCTGAGCAGCAGTTTGGACTTAGGATGTTATCCAAACTTCGTTCACGGTTCCAACAACGTCGGAACGAAACAAACCAGCTTTACGATTGCAGTGACGAGCACCTAGAGGGATTCGCGTACTCCCTAACATCTGAGTGTAAAGTCCATTGGAGCCTCGAACGCCCGTGGGAGACTGAGTAATGGACTTTGTTAAGACAGTCGCCAATCTTGATAAATCTTTGGAATTGCATGCAGCACGGCTACTAATTCTTCTTGATGCATTTGGCGAAGGTGGACAAGTCGGAACCATAGAAGGGCTGACAAAGTTAGCTAAGTTGGACTTTCTTCTTCGGTATCCGGTTATGCTTCAGCGCGCGCTCGAGGCCAAGGGTCGCTCCACAAAAGATGTCCAGTTAGAGGATCACGAACTTCATAGCGTGGAGTCGGAAATGGTACGCTATCGATTTGGTCCATGGGATCATCGATATCGAGAGTTTTTAAACATCCTTGTAGCAAAGGACCTCGTATTTGTCACGATTGAAGGTCGAAAGGTTATCATCACCTCCACAGAGCAAGGCAGAGTTCGAGCGCGGCAGCTTGCCTCAAATGAACTGTTTGAACAATACGCACGAAGGGCGAAGTTACTTAAAAGACACTTTAATCTGACAGCAACTAATTTGATGAATTTTATTTATGACACGTTTCCAGAAATTATTTCATTGCAATCTAATTCCCCAATATCTACATGAAAATTCGGCTTCGACATATTGATGTCCTCACTCGAGGAACTATGATTCGCATCCTTTTCTCTGAGGTCGTGACATTTTTACATGGCCCAGTCAGCACAGGAAAGTCAACTGTAGCTCGCCTAGTGGACTACTGTCTCGGGGGTGACCTGGAGCGTACTCCAGCTATTCAGCGGGAATTTGTTTCGGTCGAGTTGACGCTTGATATTGGGGACTACAATTGCACCATTGAAAGATCCGCTGATGATACCCAGAGCGTACGGGTCACGTGGTCAGGACCAGATGATGAGATGGGATCCGTGAATGCTCCTCTCGAAGCGGGGGAGCAAACGCTAGTAGATGCTGAAGTGTACAACCTGAGTGACTTGATTTTTTACCTTTCTGGAGTCAGCCCTATAAAGGTCCGAAAGCGAAGCCGTGATCCAGATTCTCCCATGATCCGTCTGAGTATCCGCGATCTCTGGTGGTATTGTTATCTTGATCAAATACACTTGGATTCTTCCTTTTTCCGGCTTGAAGACCCGTTTCGTGGTCGTAAGAGCCAGGATGCTATGCGGTTTTTTACCGGCCTGCATTCCGAACGCATGAGCCAACTTGATACCGAGTTGATGAAGGCTATAGATGAGCAGCGAACAAAACGTGAAGCCGTACAACAAATTCGTTCTTTCATGGCTCGATTTGAACTTGGTTCGGAGTTAGATATGGCTGGTCAACTTCAAGCCACCAAACAGAACCTTACGGAAGCCGAGCGAAGGCGTGCTGAACTCGAACGCACGCGTTACGCACAAACCCATCCGACAGACGCCCTCAGAAATGAGCTGCGGAGGTTAAGCAAAGAGATCGAGACCCTTCGCCAGGCAATTAGTGAGTCCGGGGAGACAATCTCCTTGCAAAAGGCACTTCGAGCTGAGTTCATCACGGCTAAGACGAAAGCTGAAAGGGCTGACCAAGCAGGGAGAATACTAGAAGGGGTTCGGTATCATCGCTGTCCAGAGTGCGGTGTTGATGTATCAGATCGTCCACACCATGAAGAGAGTTGTCGCTTGTGCGGTAGTGGCCAAGTTGTGGAGGGGAATGTGAGCACCCTAGAACTGGAAGCACTTCGACGAGACCTCAATGAGCGAATCGATCAGATCGCCGATTCCATTGATCGGCGGGAGCGTGAGTCAAGCCGCATGGTAAGGCAGTTAGATCAGATGCAAAAACAAAAAATGGCTCTTGATAGACAACTACAAGAGGAGCTCGCCAGATACGATTCAGCGTTTGTCGAGAGTGTCCGAGGAACCGAGAGAGAAATCGCGACATTGGTTGAGCGAATCAGCTCTCTGCAGCGACTTCAACAAATGCCCCATGCGATAAATGAACTAGAGGAAGAGGCTGGCGCTTTGCAAGGTCCCATTGATCGGTTGCGAACATCTGTCGTCGAAGAGAGAGGTCGCTTGCGTGCTGCGGACGCGAACACTGAAGCAATTGCAGCGGAGTTCAAGCGTATAATGCTTTCAGTTTCCTTTCCAGGTGTTTCAGATGAAGATGAGGTTAGGATAGACCCTCGAAACTGGAAGCCTACGGTTGTTCATGGTGATCAAGAGTGGACCTTTTGGGATACGGGCAGCGGCGGAAAGAAGACCTTGTTCAACGTGTGCTATGCACTCGCCATTCACGTAGTTGCGCTGGAACGAGGAATGCACGTTCCCAGCATATTGATAATCGATAGTCCAACCAAGAATATCAGCGAGGATGAAAACCCCGAGTTAGTTCAGGCCCTCTACACTGAAATTTATCGGCTTGTGAGTGGTCAAGAGGGGCAGAAACTGCAGTTCCTTTTGATCGATTCGGACTTAATTGAGCCTGATCCTGCATTGTTGGGATTTTCTGAACAAAGGATGGCAGGTGAACCAGATGCTCCAAGCCTGATTCCATACTACACAGGACCTTAGAAGAAAAGCGGGCAGGCCTATTTATTAATGCATTGAAATACCCTCGACCCCTTAACTATCCTCACTCAAGGTTTATGTCCTTCTCGAAATTACACCTCTGATAATGGCCATTCGTATTAAGAAAAACAAATTTGATCTGTATGCATTAGGCACACGAAGATCATTGCTTCCTCTAATGGCTGAGGAGTGTTCTTGGTGGTCTGATTTAAATGAAAATGTGTTAGGTGTCGTAACTTATGATGTAATCGACAAAGATTTTTCCTGGTGTGTTCTCGCACGTGACGAACTTGGATGCTTTCGTGCTGTAAACCTGAACTGTAGTTATTCATCAAAGCGTCGCGCCGAGGCAATGGTTCGTACAGAAATTGAGGAACTTTCTCGTTCGGCAGAATTTAAAGGTTCGGTGCCACAGTTTGATGCAGAACGCCGAGCAATTGACTTGCTATCTCCAGTTCCGGGCACCCCCAAAGATAAACTTCATCCATACTTTATTCAGCTCATTGAAACTCCAGGAAGGGAGCCAGCTAGACGTGTAATCAGAGAAATCGCTCCTTGGCTTTATCCTGCCGACAGCAATTTTGTCAGAGAATTTCAATGCTATCAATTTGATCAGAGATTATGGGAGATTTATTTGTGGGCAACATTCAGGGAGTTGGGTTACGACGTGGCTCAGCACGAAGCTCCTGACTTTGAATGCCGTTCACCTTTAGCACATTTCACGGTGGAGGCCACGACAATCGCTCCATCACAACTGGGAGTATTAGCTCAACACCCAAATCCTAAAAGTGCTGAAGAGTTCAAGGATTTTGTCCAATCCTATATGCCTATGAAATTTGGTTCAGCACTATGTTCTAAATTAGAAAAAACTGATGCACAGGGTTTTCGTTATTGGGAAAGAAGTCATTCTGAAAACAAACCTTTTCTCTTGGCGGTCGCGGATTTTCACAAACCCGGAAACCAGCAAGAAAAAGAGTCGGCATCAATGACATATTCCCAGGGAGCTTTATACATTTACCTTTATGGCCATAGGGTAGATTGGGTATTTGAAAACGGGAAATTGAATTTGAATGTGGCATCCGTGAAAGAACATAAATATCAAAATAAAAGCATCCCATCTGGATTTTTCGATCTCCCCAGCACAGAGAATATTTCGGCTGTTTTATTCACGAATGCGGGAACCCTAGCCAAATTTGACCGAATAGGAGTGGTTGCTGGATTTGGTGCCAAGAAGCATAAATACCATCGCATGGGTTTCAAATTTGATCCAGACCCGAATGCTGTAGTTGGAAAATGGTTCGCGGTGGATGTAGAAGATGATGCCTATACAGAATACTGGAGTGATGAGATTCAGATTTTTCATAATCCTAACGCAAAATATCCATTAGATCTTAATGCCTTTCCTGGTGTGGCTCACCATTCTTTTGAAGATGGCGTACTTAAAACTATTGACTATGAAGACCGAGTATTGTCATCAAACACAATAATATTTAGTGTCCAGGATAAGTAATTCTCTCACATTTCAACCTGTTGGCTTAGACTCGGAAAAGGGGTCAAGCCTAATTATTAATGTATTGAAATATCTGCAATGCCAAAGATTTGCTCACTAATTGATGGCGTCGCCGAGGTGTGGTTTGACTCAGAACAAGATCTCATGGAGGCCATGAATACCCCGGAGGGCCAGAAACTCAGCGCCGCGCTCCTCGAAGATGAGGGGAAGTTTATCGATCACTCAAACTCTTCGGCATTCATTGTGAAAGAGCAGGAGCTTTCAGCAGATTAGGTCGCGGCTTCACAGATGCTTTCACGAGGCATCGGTGGCCTTCGTATTGAGGGTCGGTTATAGGCTGCTACGCCTAACAGACATTTAATACATACGGTGTCATAATTGATGAATGGGTGATCGTTGCTGCCAGGGGTCCGTTGATATATCAGTGCTGCAAGTGCGGCAACGTCGCATATTGGCTTCTGTTCTGGTCATCAATGCGGCGACGTTCTTCATGATGATCGTTGCCGCAACAATGAGTGGATCATCATCCCTCCTCTCGGGAGCCTTGGACAACCTTGGCGATGCTCTGACCTACGCTTTGAGTTTTGCCGTGGTCGGGTCGGCCAATACTGTAAAGGCTAAGGTGGCCCTATTTAAAGGATTCCTGATTACCGGCGCTGCCGGTGCGGTCGCGATTCAGATTGGATGGCGCCTCTTTCATATGGAAACTCCCATCTTCGAGACGATGAGTCTTGCCGCAACGATCAATCTCGCAGCGAACGCGGTGTGCTTGGCGCTCCTTCATCGATACAGACACAGTGATGTGAATATGTCTTCTGTGTGGGAGTGTTCCCGAAATGATGTGTTTGAGGGTTTCGCGGTGATCGCTGCGGCGTTGTGTGTTTGGGCATTCAATTCAGGATGGCCTGATCTTCTGATCGCCTTTGCTCTCCTTATCTTGTTTTTGCGGTCCGCTTCCCGCGTACTTCTCCGGGCCTGGCGGGACCTTCAGCCGGCGGTTCTAGCCACTTAGTTCCTCGCAGGGTCATCCTCCGGTCGCGTTCGATCTGTCGCCGCCTTTATTTTTCAATATCAGCTCTAGGGTGCTATTGGCCAGAAGCGACCAATGAGCGGCTTTCTCGTCACCATTCCTCATTCATTGCCGTACTCCTCTCCATGGGCGAAAAAACCTTGATGTTGAAAAAAAACATCAGGGGGTGTCCAAAATGGGAGGGCTCATGCATCATTAGACTGAGAGCAATCAAATTATCTATACAAAGGAGGCACAAAATGTCTAAAAAGAACTATCTCTGTATCCAACGAAGCCAGTCGGGGAATTGTAATCAAGGAGAGGCTCCGTCTCCGGCTCAAATGGAGGAAATGTACGCCAAATTCAATGCGTGGAAAGAGAAGTTCAAAGATAATCTCCACGACCTTGGCGGGAAACTCGGTGATGGGAAGATTGTCACTTCAGAAGGGACAACCGACGGGCCGTTCGTCGAAGCCAAGGAAATAGTCGGTGGCTATATGATTGTCTCGGCAGAAAGCCTGGAAGATGCGCTTGAGGTCGCCCGCCAAAGTCCCGGTGTGTGGATGCCTGGGTCGAGCATCGAAGTCAGAGAGATCAGCACTTCTTGACGACCCCCACTCTAGACGAACATTTCTTTCGACACGAATACGGCAGGCTGGTGGCTATGTTGTCGCGTCGAGTCGGTGTGGAACATCTGGAGGCGGTTGAAGATGCTGTTCAGTTTGCCTTGATGAAAGGGCTCGAGACCTGGACTGCTGCGGGGTTACCAGATAATCCGTCGGCCTGGCTGTATCGCGTGGCGCATAACCATCTTATGGGAGAGTTGCGACAGCAAGGGGGCCGTCGTCGCATTTTAGAGGAACACGCAGGTGAAGCTCTGGTCACGCAAGAGGATGAACCGGAATGTGTGATGTCGGGGGATGTGCAAGACGACTTGTTGCGGATGCTGTTTGCGTGCTGTGACGATGCCATCCCCATAGAGTCACAACTCGTGTTCGCGTTGAAAACACTGTGCGGCTTTAGCATTCCAGAAATTGCACTTCGGTTGTTCACCAGCGAAGCCAATGTCTACAAACGCTTCAGTCGAGCCCGAAACCGTTTGCGAGAACATCCCATGCCTTTCGGAAAGCTGTCTGGCGAGGAATATGTTGGACGACTCTCAGCAGTCAACAAAATCCTGTATGTGCTGTTCACGGAAGGCTACTTGTCGTCCCACGCAGAGCTAGCGATCCGACGAGAGCTCTGTGACGAAGCCATACGATTGGCTGCCCTGCTGGCCGAGCATCCGGTGGGCAAGGTTCCAGAAACCTGTGCGCTGTTAGCCCTGATGCATCTGCATGTGGCACGGATGACGGCTCGTCAGGATGGCGCAGGTGGGTTGCTGCTGTTAGAGGAACAGGACCGGGCGCTTTGGGATCAGTGCAGAATTCAGGTCGGCATGGAGTGGTTAGCAAAAAGCGCCGACGGGGACGGCTTTTCCCGATATCACGCAGAAGCGGGGATAGCGGCAGAACATTGCTTGGCTTCGTCATTTCAGGAAACTCGATGGGAGCGAGTGGTGGACTGTTATGTGTTATTGGAGCAGATGGCACCTTCCCCAATACACCAACTGAATCGTGCAGTGGCCGTGGCAGAGTGGCAGGGGCCCGCCGCTGGACTTGCCGTGCTCAAGGACTTCGATGTCCCGACATGGCTCATGAGTTCCTACCTCTACCCCGCAGTCCTGGCCGATTTGCATCGTCGTTGTGGAAATATTGAGGATGCAATGCGCTATCGGGAGGAAGCCATCAAGTCGGCGCCCTCTGAGCCTGTCAAAGCGTTGTTAACGCGACGACTCGATCTCGCAAATGAAAAATCTCTTGGTGGAAAGAGCGAATAAGAAAAACAGCGTGTTCTTTCTTCCCTCTATAAAAATCCTAAAGCCTCTATGTTTTTTTTGAAAAAAAAGTTTAACGGTATTTTTACCTAGAATTCGGCCTTAAGGCGGTTCAGCAGATGCCTTCACGAGGCTCCAGTTGCCTTGGCATTGTGGGCCTGTTATGGAGCGCTATGGACCAAAAGCGGACTCGAAAAAGTCTATTGTCAAAAGTTGCGAATATAAATCCAACCCCGTTCACCATTTAAGAACTCGACTTCCTTCAACTTATGCCACCCCATGCGTTCAACTAGATCGCCCAGGACCGTTGTGCTCATGTAGACGCGACTGTACCCAAGCTTGCGCGCGAGATCTTCAGCCGATTTTACAAGTGCAGCCGCGATCCCTCTTCTTCGATAGGTGCGGCCAACCAGCAAGCCAACCACTGATGGTGTCAGATTTGTGGATGGGTCGAGATCCAGTGCAACCGTTCCGCACACCTGGTCCCCTTCGATAGCTACCAGACCAATGGGAATCTCTTCATAATTGCAGCGAGACTCCAGATCTGCCTGTGCATCTCCAGGTCCGTCAACTCCATAGTATGGCTCCCACTCCGACAGGTACCAATCAGTCAGGATGGGTAATACTTCGTTATGGTCACCAAGTGGTTTAATTTTCATTTCTGCAACATAGCTGAAATTATCCGCTTTGGGTCGGTAACCGACATGTCTGCGTTCGGCCAAGAGCAGACATTGACGTGCCCCGCGGCTGAGGTCGCTCATCAACCGCCACCGGCCAACTGCATGCGCTTGTTATGTTTTGTGTATCTTTTTTGCTGCCAGAAAATAACTAGATGCCCCTGCATATATTTGTTCGGTATCAGTGATCTGAAAATTCCCGTTTCCAATCAAACCAGTTAGATCGGTGCTTTTTAGGCGTCTTATGGGGATCGGAATTATTCCAACACTACACAACACCTGAACAATCTTAATCTGCAAACCAACTAGAAATGACAACTTATCCCGTAAGCAAGGCGTAACAGTAATAACGAGTCCTTCAGGCTTTAGGAGTTCATGTATTCTTTGCATAACATTCTGGGGATTGGGGACTGTATGCAACATATTGAAAGCCAGGATTGCATCAAAAGATTCGCCTTCGTACCCGTCATCAAAAATGTCCCCTTGTGCGAAAGTTATATTTTTGATTTTGGCAGCATCCGATTTCTCTTTTGCGAGTTCAATCATTTTTGATGAGATGTCAATCGCTTGAACCTGTTTCACCTCATTGGAAAGCTCACAAGCTGTAGTCCCTGTTCCGCATCCATAATCCAAAACGATATCGCTACCCTTGAGGTGTCTTCTAGCGTTCTCCCGGCTTTTACGATGAATAGTTTCAAATCGTTCCTCAGTTTTATCATAGTTACCTGCCGAACTATCCCAGAATGCTTCCGATTTATTCATTAACAATGTTTCCTTTGGGTCGACTAGCGCACATCTCTCACCTCAATCATAATTATTCCCCACTAAATAAGGAGGGCTTTAATTATGATTCCTTTACCTCAAATCGTATAAGAGTCAACGCCTTGGAATAAAGGCAAACTCATTGGTCAAAAACCGCCCTTAAAACTCCGAGAGATCTGGGCGATCCGAATCAGACTGCAGCTAAAGAAGGATACACGAGAGTTGGCCATGTTTAACCTGGCGATCGACAGTAAATTACGCAGCTGTGATCTCATTCATCTCAGGGTACGGGATGTCTATCATGGCCATGGTATTGCACTGAGAGCCATGGTGCTGCAACAAAAAACACAACAGCCCGTTCAATTCGAAATCACCGAACAAACCAGAGAAGTCCTTAAAAACTGGATAAGCCACAACCATTTCTGTCCACACGATTATCTTTTTCCGAGTCCCATCAGTGGTTCCAAGCATCTTTCCACTCGACAGTATGCCCGAATTGTTCACAAGTGGGTCGAGATGATTGGCCTCGATCCCTCACTCTATGGCACGCATTCATTGAGAAGAACGAAAGCCACGCTCATCTACCGGCGAACGAAAAATCTCCGAGCGGTGCAGCTTCTGCTAGGACACACTAAATTAGAAAGTACGGTTCGTTATCTGGGGATCGAAGTAGACGACGCGTTAGAAATGGCGGAACAGACAGAAGTTTGAGCGAAGTGGTGGTAAGCGGCCCTATCTTCACACGGTCGCTTGCCGGCCATAACCAGACATTCAACCCGACTAGTCCTTGGTCACCGCAAAGCCATTTTACGGGATCGTTCCGTATCGAGGAGCGCCCGCTTCCGCTCCAGTCCCCAGCGATAACCGCCAAGACTGCCATCACCCCGTAACACGCGGTGGCAGGGCACCAGCACACCAATGCTGTTCGCCGCGCAAGCCGACGCAACGGCCCGAACCGCTTTTGGTTTTTCGATTCGTGCAGCGAGCTCACCGTAACTGATAACGTCTCCCTCACGCACGCTGAGAAGGAATCGCCAGACTTTCATTTGAAATGCCGTTCCACGCATGTCAAGCGGTAGGTCTGGTCTAGGAGCGCCTTTGCTGATGTGTTTATCGAGGGCATCCATCCACACCTCAAGCTCAGGTGCGTTTTGTGCGGGCGAAGCGGTGAATTCTGCTTTAGGGAACTCCTCCTGCAACTGCGCCAGCAGAGATTCATTATCTTTTCCAAATTGTACGAAACAAACTCCCTTTTCGGTAGCAGCCATTGTCATTGGGCCAAGTGCCGTATCTCGGCAGGCATAGACGATAACCTCTCCCGCACCTCCAGCTCGATAAGCTTTCGGTGTCATGCCGATATTACGCATTTCTTCCCCGTATACTCGGCTTATGGACCCGAAGCCCGCTGAAAAGATTGCTTCGGTCACGCCATCGCCTTCTTTCAGTGATTGTTTGAAAATCCGCATACGGATTGCGTCCTGATAGGCTTTCGGAGTCACACCAAAAGCTTCTTTAAATATTCGCTGGAGGTAAGAAGGTGAGAGTCCAGCATGGCCTGCTAATTCCGCTAGCGTTAAACGTTCGTCCCCATGAGATTCAATATATCGGGCTATGTCCACGAGTCGGACTACTTGCGGCAAATCTTCTGTTGGTTGACAGCGTTTGCACGATCTAAAGCCCGCCACCATGGCAGACTCAATGCTTGGAAAAAACCTCAGGTTCTCAGGACGAGCGGGACGGGCAGCACACGAGGGCTGACAGAAAACCCCAGTGGTGATGACTCCGTAGAAAAAGCGTCCGTCACAGGTTATATCCCGTGACGCAATGGCTGCTCGCATTTTTTGTTCAGATGGCATCGACATGATTCTTCCCTAAGAGTTCCCTGTTGATTCTATATGATCATATCTGTGGTTACAGTTCCATCCGTTTCTTGCTGAGGAATTTCGATGGCGAGCGCCGACACCTTAGGACAGTCTAGGCGTAGGCAGATCAATATCGAATTGTTGCTCTTCTGAATTAGAGTGCAAGAATCGGGTGGTTTTAGATGTTAGGCACAGCTAAGCTCTACGCACTAGAGTCTGTCATAGGAGTGGTATCTACAATGACATCATCCATCAATACTTCCATGGGCGCCCGTGAATGGGCCATGCTTCTCATCCTGTCGGTGCTCTGGGGTGGTTCTTTCTTCTTCGTCGAGGTCGTTGTTTCTGAACTGCCACCATTGACGGTTGTATTTCTACGTGTGGCCTTGGCTGCGGTCGCGCTTTGGCTTTTTGCAATCGTCAGTGGGCTTCGGCCGCCGATGACCATCGAAGTATGGTCGGCGTTTCTCATAATGGGATTGCTCAACAACGTTATTACATTCACGCTCATCGTTTGGGGTCAAACCCATATCGCATCCGGCCTTGCTTCTATCTTGAATGCCACCACACCGCTCTTTACCGTTATTGTGGCTGGGATTCTTCTGACAGATGAACGAACTACGTCGATGAAGCTGATTGGTGTATTTATTGGTTTTATCGGAGTTCTCCTGATGATCGGCCCTTCCGCGCTTAGCGGTTTGGGAGTTGATGTCTTGGCCCAGATCGCGGTGCTTGGCGCAGCTATATCGTATGCGTTTGCAGGGGTGTTTGGTCGCCGATTCAAAGCTATGGGGGTCGAACCGGTTATCACTGCGGCTGGTCAGGTGACAGCTTCTTCAGTAGTCCTGGCTCCACTCGTCGTCTATATTGAGCGGCCATTCAGCCTTGATATTCCAGGTATCGAGACAATCGCTGCAATCATTGGCTTAGCGATTCTATCCACTGCAGTCGCATATAGTTTGTATTTCAAGATTCTCGCATCGGCTGGCGCGACTAATCTCCTGCTAGTCACCTTTCTTATTCCCGTTTCGGCGATCCTGTTAGGTTCACTTGTGCTCGGTGAGTCTCTTGAACTCGTTCATTTTCTAGGGATGGTCTTAATCGGCGTTGGATTATCGACCATAAATGGACGGTTAGGGAAGCGAGAGAAGATGTCAGGAGCGGCTCCTACAAAAGACGGCGCAACCGTCGATTGATGAATGGATCATTTGTCCGCTCTGTGTCGGATTTGGGCATTCGATTACAGTTTTTTTGAATACGCATGCTCCACCCTGGCTACTCGTTTGTCTTGATTCCAACGGCCGTTTCCGGCCAAAAGGCGACAGTCGCGCTTTAATCGCCGAAGTGGATTTTCACATCATTCGGGTAGGGGCTGCCCTTCCCCTTTTCGATCAGATCACGCAGGCTCAGCAGGTAGCAAGGCCATTTCGTGTTGAAAAACAGAAAGTCGTCCTCGGACGCCGTTTTGTTTTCATGAACCAATTCGACCCAAACCTGATCTGAATCCTGGCGGAAGGAAAATTCAAGCGAGCAGTTATGCCACGGCCTGGGTCCGGAAATACAGTGCAGACGGACCTGTGCATTTTCTTCTAACGCATCGATTCTGAACGATAGGGTGACGACATCCGTAAAATGTAGATCCAGAACTTGCCCGACCGTTGGCGTTCCATCGGCTGTGGTCGCCCACCACCCACAGAGACCCACGGGCTCGTGCATGGAACGGTAGATTGTGTTGATGTCGCCGACGATGCCGACGCGGTGCCTTACTCTTGTCATGCTCATTATTCTTAAATAAGGGGTCAAATCTTTGGTTGACTCAATAGCAATTTCCTTCCCTGTGCCTGTCTCTCCAAGCCATTCAGCTCAGCCTGGAATGTGTATAACGAATATATATCCACGAAGATGGTTAGCTTGAAACTCTCAACCAAAGATTTGATAATCATCTAGAAGGCTCCTCGCCTGGGCGGTACAGTTGGGAAACGGGTCAAGAGTTTCTCAACCTTCCAACCCAAGGAGGAGCCATGAACCAATTGTACGGTGGCATTGATCTGCATGCCAACAACAGTGTGCTT
>JAJDAX010000117.1 GCA_029261615.1 Nitrospinaceae bacterium | reverse complement strand
CTGTTTTGTTAAAGTCATCCCGTGCTGTGTTGGTTCAAAATAAGCCACTGATTAAGAATCCCACCGGGGCAGGAATTGATGTCAAAAAGTTTATGGGGTTTACCTTCGCCAATTATGAAAAAGCCACAGGCAAAAAATACGTTAAAGGCGCTGGTGCTATGGGGGATGCCCAGGGAAAGCTAGTCCAGGCGATTGAAGAGGTCGTGGGTGAAGTCACAAGCGGTAAAGACAAAGCCCTTGACCCCAAAGGTCGGTTTTTACCAGCTATCTTTGCACGCAAAGCGGCCGCCCGTTTGGGCAAGGTATCGGGCGGAAAAATATACCTGAAACTAACCACCCGTGATGGGTATTTGATCAATGCAGCTAACAAGGCGGATGCCTGGGAAAAATCCGTGATCGAGGGCAAGTTTCTCGGAACAGGATGGGAGAAGGGCAAGACGCACGCCGAGATGGCAACTCATAACGGAAAGAAAGCGTTCCGTCTGATCCTGCCGGAATATTTCAAGGGGGGATGCATGGGATGTCATGGTGGCGACAATGGCGCAAAGGTTCATCCAAACAAGAAACCAGGCAAGGAAGGTGAGTTGGGCGGAGCCATCAGCGTGGCTCTCTATAAATAGATTGACCAGTTTTTAAGTTAACAAAGCGGGTGGGGAAATTTCCCTGCCCGCTTTTTTTTGAAAAGTTGCCTTGGAAATTGAGACGAAGTTTTTCTGCATCTTCAACCAGCCCGAAAACAATTCGTGCCTCAATGGAAGTTCATTCTGGTTGTACCAAACGTCAGGCTGACACTATGATTTGTTGTTTTTTCTCAGGACAGTGTGAGGAATAGGCAGATAATGCGAGGCTGAGGAATACTAAGTCCAATAAGGAGTAGGGCTTCAGGCAGGAAAAAGACGAACGGGATCATGGAGTTGAATAACCAACTCCATGATTTCTCGCACCCAGCGAAAAAAGAAAGGGATCCCCTCCCTCCCCAAATCTTGTCACCAAATGTATTGAGCGCCAACTTTGTATTAGGATGGATATACGATATACCCTATGAATGTCACTGTCAACCCAATATTTTGATTTTATTAACTTTAGGGGATTTTTGGGATGGCTTCTCAACAGATACTTCACAGAATTCAATGTTTTTTAAGGGGTTATAATTTTTTTCCCAACAGGTTATACACAGGTTTTCCACAGAGGGATTAGAGGTTTTGAGTAGCTTTGCGGCTTTTTATCAATTTGAGCCCTTTTCTGGAATTTGGATGCAATGGCTGATACTGGAGAGCCTTATTGAATGAGGCTCGGGATTGTTCCAGTTTTCCAAGCCCGAGATAGACCCAACCCAATCCATCGTTAACCTCAGGCCAATCTGGATGGGCTTTTTTGGCTTTCTCAAACAACTCGAGGGCCCTGTCCAGCTTTTTCATTTCCAGCATCACCCTTCCCAGTTTTGTTCGAGCATTTGTCTGGATTGTGACAGGGGAGGTGGTCTCGCTACCTGTTAACATTTCTTCAACCGTTGTTGGGTGGCGATTGTGCTTAAGACTCTCAAGTAGATTTTTTTCAGCTAACTGGAATTCCTTCATCTTGTGATAGGCGTAACCCAATCCTTTTAATGATTCCGAATTCTCCGGTTCCCTATTCAACGCTGTTTGAAAGAGACCACGGGCGAGGGGATATTCTCCGCGATGAAAATACTCCCAGGCCATTCGATTAAAAACTTGCCAGCCGTACCGTTCATTTCCAAGCATGGCTACAAATTCATTTGAAAAAGCCAGTTCCGGTTTCAGACTGATGGATTTTAAAAAATACTCAACACCAAGATCAGGGTCTCCATTTTTGTAGTAGACCCAACCAAGAGCCATGTAGGTTGAAGCCTGTCGCGGAAAACGTTTTAGTCTTGCCAGAAAAAATGACTCCGAGTCATGTGGCGGGTACGCTCGAAGAACACTCCAATCCAGCGCCTCGGCGACATCATCACGTCCCGCATAAAACAATTCTGCCTGCTGGAGCAAACCAACCGCTTGCTCATATTCCCCGGCCCTGTAATAGGTGAGACCTTTACCTCGGGCCACGTCATCGTTGTATTCAGACACATGCTGAATTCGATCAAAATTATCAAGCGCCAGACCATAAAGTCCTTTTTCCAGTTGGCTCCAGGCCAGGCCTTTATAGGCATCTGCCAAATGACCTTCAAGTTTTGCCTCGGGTCCGAGACTCTGAATGTAGTCCCAGTACTTATAGGAAGCCGTCTGGTAATCCTTTTTGCTTAACGCCTGATTACCATGATAAACGGGTGGCGCCTGTTTTAACTGGAGCTGACCCAGGCCTTCCTGTGCAATTGGATCTTCCGGATTGAGTTTCAGCGCTTCGTTAAATTGAATCCACGCATCCTCTTCACGATTATTTGCCAAAGCGATGTTACCCAGCATGGCAGTGGGATGCGACCAATGCTGATAATTAACAACAAGGTCCTGATACTTGATCTCCGCCAGCCTGTATTTTTGAAGATCGAAGTAATGCCTCGCCACCGAAGCTTTTTTATTCAAGGTATCTTCAATTGTCTCCAGGCCCTCAACGGCACCCTGAAAAGTTGGATGCCGGTTCAGAATCTTTTCAAAGACAGTCTGCGCCTCTTCGATTGCGCCCGATGAGAAAAGGGACCAGGCGAGTCCATTTTGTGCATCCAGAGTTCCCGAGAATTCACTGTCCATATCGTCGAATGCCTGAACAGCTCTTTTATAAAAACCTTTTCGATACCACTCCCAGGCTGCATTGACTGGTCCGTTCTCAGTCGGCTCTTCCAGGATGTACAACAGGCTCCGATAACGTGGTTTTTCTTCAGGCAATGAAAAAACAGAAACGGTATTTTTTGACGAGGGAATTATTTCCAAATTCTGAAGGCCCTCTTTCGTTTCAACGAAAGCTCTGATGCTGTTGATTTCATCTTCATTGAAAATCTTATCGACTTCCAGTTCCGCCTCATCCTTCTTTTTTAGTTGAAATAAAGACAAGGCCTTCCCTTTGACCACCTGATAAGCATTAGGCTTAAAGTGTGCGGCTCTTTGAAAGGCATCCAACGCCTGCTCATAAAAATGCATTGCGTAGTAACACCATCCCATTCCGATGAGAGGATGGGAGTCACGCGGGTATTGAGAGTGTGTGCGACTGAAATTTATCAGAGCCAATTCATAGCGTTTTTGGAAAAAATGCGTCCAGGGCAGGAGG
>JAJDAX010000116.1 GCA_029261615.1 Nitrospinaceae bacterium | reverse complement strand
AGCCTGTTCCAATGGAAGGATCTTAAAGGAGATGCTGGCGCAGGGGATCAAAATCGACGCGGTGAGCGTGCTGGAAGTGCAGCGAGCCCTGCGTGCGGGATTTGAGGTTGATGATGTATGTTTCACCAGCGATGTGTTTTTCAATGGGGATGAAGCGGAGTATTGCCTCGACAAGGGAATCTACACCAATTGTGGAACCTTGGGAATGCTGGAAGAGTATGGCAAGACGTTAAAACGGATTGGCCGGGGGCGGAGCGGCGTTTCTATTCGTATCAATCCCGGGGAAGGTGCGGGGCATTCCAAAAAGACCAATACGGGAGGCCCCTACAGCAAGCACGGGATCTGGTATGACAACCTCGAGGATGTTAGAAAAATATGTGATCAATATGGAATGCAAATCACCGGCGTTCACATCCATATCGGATCCGGCGGTGATATGGAGCACCTCAAGCGCATCACAGGCAAGCTGGTGGAATACGCAAAAGAGTTTCCAGATGTGGAGATTGTTAACTTTGGTGGCGGCCTGCCATATCAATACCGGACCGATGTGCCACAGGCGGATGTGTCGGAGTACCAGCCGATTCTGGCTGAAAGGGTGAAAGTGTTGGAAGATCATTTTGGGCGACCGATCACCTGTGAGATTGAACCCGGTAGACGTTTTGTCGCCGGGTGCGGATATCTTATCGGGGAGGTGAGGGCCCTCAATCATACCTTCGACGAATCAGGCAAACGGCTCGATTATGTTCTGACCAATATTGGCTTCTGCCATTTACTGCGTCCGATGGCCTATGGGTCTTATCATCCCATCTGGTTTGTCGGTGACAACCTGGGTGAGGAGCAGGATTTGATCGTAGCCGGTCCGGTTTGTGAATCGGGAGATGTGCTCACTCAGGAAAACGAGGAGCCGGTTCCACGCAGACTGCCGTTGCCAAAAGCGGGCGATATTATTGTAGTCGGTGGAGCCGGAGCATACGGGCACGTCATGTCTTCAAACTACAATACGCAACCGCTGTTACCTGAAGTGATGGTCGATGGCGATCAGGCTTTTCTTACACGAAGAAGGCAGACTCTAGACGATATCCTGCAGGAGGAATGTAATTCGTCCTGACCTGGTTAAATTGGCGGGGTATCTATGGGTTTATTGGGAGATGGCTCGAAGTCGGTGCCAGACTTGTCCCGGTGCCCTCTGTTCATCCAGGATAAATTCCTGATCTTCTTTTGACAGGTGATCGATATTCTTGTTAGCGATTTCCGTGAATGCGGGTGTCGTCACCGTTTCGATTTTGTGAGTAGGTTGGAAACGCCGCTTGAGCACAGGTGTAATATCAGGATTTAAAAAGTCGTGCGCCTCAACGATGAGATCGCATCGCTTTAGTGCCGGGATTTTTTCGGGATCAAGTAGAGTAAGCTCCCCGCCCTCGATGTCACAGATGATGATCGTTTTCCCCTGGGCGTTTCGTTCGATTTCTTCTCCAGTGCACTCTTGCCTGATTTCGATTCGTTCCACGACACCGTTGGCTTCAGCTAATTTTTTACATAGGTTTCGCGCCTCCGGGTTGAGGTCGTAGGCCAATACCTTTACATTCGGTAAAGCCCTCGCAAGCCCCACGGCGTAGTATCCCTCGGCACAGCCGACATCAATCAGCGTGTCGTAGCCTTCTTTAATGATTTCAACTATCCACGGTTGAAGAGCCGTTTCATAGGTGCCAAGGAGTTTGGGTAGCAGAACGCTGCCACTGGCCTCGTCAATATATTGCACACCCTTAAAGGGGCCCGACGTGATTTTGCGTTCATCACCAAACAATTCTTTCAAGAAAGCGGCCTCCCGGATTTTGCGGTCTTTCAAGGCTTTTATTAGTCCTGTTGCATACATCGGAGTCTGCTGATAGAGCCACAGCAATCCTCTGTACAGGGGAGGGCATGCAGATTGTAGCCGGATTTTCAGAGTCATTTCGGTTTTTGGGAGGTTGTCATTTGGCGAATCAATTGTTCCATGAAGTCCATTGAATGGTCGGCAAGCTTACGTTGCCCGTCTTCATTGAAATGAATGTCATCGGGCACATAATGCGCGTGTAGCATCTTTTCCGGCATTTTAAAAAAGATCGCGTTGGAATCAATCACCCCAATGTTGTTTTGTTTTAAAAATGCATTGAACTCGTCAACAGGAAGGTCATGCCTCTCTCGATATTGGTGCTCACCGAGAAAATGCATCACGATCAATTTTCCACCATCAACTTCTATTTCCTGCTTGAGTTTCTGAATCAGTTTTTTAACCAGGTTCCAGGCTTCAGAATCGAAAAACCATGGATCGTCAAGGGAGGTGGGTTCGTTTACTTTAGGTGTGGACATGGGGGGGATGCCGGGAAGCGCAGGATATTTTTTTATTAGGCTATTGGTAATCTGGTCTGGTTGAGGCGATAGAGCAGGTGTTTCGGACTCTTTTTGCGGAGTGGGCCGTTTACGCCACTCTGGCCCAAACACCTGGTGAAACCTCCGTTCCAGAAGGTGATAGCGTGTGTGGGTGAACTGGTACAGGGCAACATTATTCCACAACCATTGATTGAAACGTTTCCTCATTACCTGGGCTTTCTCCGCGAACGACTCAGTCGGGTATTCCTCCTTCAAGGGATTGGGGCCGCCGCGCTTCAGTTCAGAGAAGGAATTATCCAGGTCGTTGGCCCAATAAAAAGTAAGCAGAGTAAGGTCCGGCTTATAGAGTCGCGCCCTTAAGTGGTAAGTCTGAAGTTCTTTCCAAGTGCCTATCCCATTTACGCCGAAATTTAAAAACTCTACAGGCCGTTTAAGCCGACGAGTCAATTCATTTTCCAGAACTGCGTGAAATTCAAAACCGTCTTTGACCACTTCCCCTGCGACAAACGAGTCCCCAAGAACCGCCACACGGAACGTGCCTGGTGGTGCCACCTTTTCATATTCTTTATCCAGGAGCCCATCGGAATTCGAGCGAATGATTTCACCGTTCTTGTCCTTGATAGCGACAATGTTTGGGCAGTATTGGTTGTCCAGAACGGGGTAGTGACATTTGTAGCGTATTTGCCGGAGGCCTACGGTTACCCGCAGGACACCTTCGAGTCCTGCTAGAAAAAATATAATGGGGATCAGAATGAAGGCGACTTTTTTCTTTAGAGACAGGCGTTGGTCGATATCAAGTTTGGTTTTGGAGTTGGGCATGTCCAGGCAGAGGATTGGGCTATAGGGGATTTCCCGTTGGGAAATAAGATTTAGAACAGGGGGTCTATTTTCTGAGCCATCTGAACGTCGGCCAAGGTTACACCGGCGACTGTGTGTGTCCAGTAACGAACGGTGATGCGTTTATAGTTGATGAGGATATCCGGGTGGTGATTGTTGTCTTCTGCTTCCTGGGCGACTTTTCTGACAAACTCGATACCTTCCATAAATGCAGGAGCGTGATGAACCCGGTAGATAAAGGGCATTCCCTTTTCGTTATTGTCCCGTTTCCATTCAGGAGCCATTTCTTTGAGGGAGGCTTCAAGTTCCGGGTCGGTCAATGCTTTTTTTTCCACCATTTTATTTTTTATCCTCCTTTTTATGGTTTATTATAATTTCCTCAGCATTATGGATGTTCACAAAATTCATTATAAGAGAATATGGCAGAAAAACTCACGTCACAGGAAGTTTCTTTTCTGATGCAGGCTCTTAAGGAGGTGGAAATGTTCACCTTTCTTACTGTTGCTGAGATGGACACCCTCATTGGTCAGATGCACAAGGTGATCATCCCAAAAGGGAAAGTGATTTTTAGCGAAGGTGACGAAGGTACAGCCATGTTTATTATATATAAGGGGAGGGTGCAGATTGCGCTGAAGAAATGGTTCGGGCGAAAGCACGAGATCACCCAACTCAAGCCGGGAGAAATTTTCGGAGAGATGTCGCTAGCCACATTTCGACCCCGGATGGCTTCAGCACACGCTTTTGAAAAATCGGAGTGTTTTGTCCTGTTTAAGTCGAGTTTTCAATTTGCCATTGCAAACAACCCGGCTTTCATCGTGCACCTCAAGGAACTGATTGACCGGCGTGGCCTGGAAAATAGAAATATCTAGTATTACCCTTCCTTTTCTCTCAATGCCCGTTCCATCTTGCGTCTCAGGGTGATTTCATGAACCTTGTAGACAAAGCTCTCTTTCCCCTCAATCAGTAAAACCGGGATTCGCTCGCCATAGCTTTCCATCAGCTCCGGATTTCCCTCGATGTCTGTCAATTTCAATTCAGCGGGAAAATTGCGGATAACTCGATTGATCACATCCTTCGCGACATCGCACAAATGGCAGTCTTTCCTGGTCATCAATTCCAGAAATACCATGGCGTTACATGCTGTGGGTCATCGTGGTGACTGAGCCCCAGATGATGAGTCCCGCGAAAAACAAAATAGTCAGGATGAGCAGGGTGGTGGCGACAGGGCGTTTTTTCCAATGGGTCTCGGGTGATCTGTCGACAAAAGGAACGGCCGCGAGTATTAACAGGAACACGGGCGGGGCAACGATCAAAAATGGAACCCAGAGATTTTCAAGGGCGTAGATCCAGACGAACTGCCACGGTGGTTTGGTCACTTCCATGCCCATTACCGGTTCTTCACCGAGGGGTGGCATGAACAACAGCGCTAGCAGGCAGATGATCGTGAAAGCTCCAACTCCGGATCGTTTCAAGTAGGCCAGATGCTGTGAAAACCGGATGGTTTTTGCTTCGCCTTCTTTTTGGCCGGGTTTGGGGGATAGCTTATGGTATTTGATGTAAAAAAGGTGCAGTCCAATAAACGCGCCACTGATGAGCGGTAGCAGAGAAATATGCCACATATAGATACGGGACAGGAGAGGCACACCCTGGGCAAACCCTTCCGTTAATGGCATTCCCAGCGGACCAAACTTTTCCACCGTCCACAGGAAATGGGCGAGGGCTTCGTAGGCTTCCTGATCCCACTTGAGCACCGTGCCGGTGAACAGGAGGCCTGACATTAATATCAAAAGAACCACGCCTATCAGCCAGTTGATCTCGCGTGGTTTTTTGTATCCAGCAGTCAGGAAAACGCGGATCATGTGCAACACCATCGTGACTGATAGTAAATCTGCCGCCCAGAAGTGGACTCCGCGCAGGAACCAGCCGAGGTAAACCTGATCAACCAGATAATGCACACTGGCGTTAGCGCGCTCGGGTGTCGGGACAAAGAACTGGGAAAGCAAAAAGCCGCTTATAACAAGAACGATGAAAGCACCCAGCGTGAGGCCGCCGAGGGAATAGAGCAGGGTATTTGAATGCTCCGGTACTTCGTACTCGATGGCATCGTAGCCGAGGCGGTCTTTTATTGTCTGGATGAGGCCATTGGCCATAATTTCCCTGCGTGGCAGAGGTGAGTTATTTTTCGAAAGGGCGGATCAAGGTCAACAAGCCGAACGTGAATCCAACGAAAACAGTCAACCCGATCGCCATGCTGTGGCCCGCTGCATCGGAAGACACTCTGGTGAAAGATGTCGGTTCGACGTGCTTTTTGTGTGAGGCCATTTCGTGTCCCGCATCGTGCTTTACCGAGGTGGCGGTAGAATCTGTTCCCATCAAAGGGTCTTCAAACAGTCCCGGTTCCACGGAGGACATACTGCCTTCATGTTCGGAATGGTCCTTCATGCTGCTATCTGTTTCAATCCCGTAGGTTCCTTCACCGCCAACTTCTTCGGCCTCCATATCCATGCTGTATGTTGAAGGTTCTTCGGTAGTTGCCTCGTGGCTCATCTCCAGGTTTGCCTGTGTTTTTTCGGGATTTGGTGGAGAGGTGGTAGCGGGTCCATGCCCACCGCCGTGTGCCAAGGCCAAGCCGGTTCCCAAAACACAAACCAGGAGGCTAGCGATGGCAATGACTCGCACGTTAGATTTCCTCATTTATTAGCATTTCAAAGGATTGGATGATTTCATCGGTAGCCCAGTCGCGTGGACCCACTGCCTTGTGGCGAATGATTCCTTGCTGGTCCACGATAAATGTCTCGGGAACACCGGTGGTCTTGTAGTCTTTTTTGGCAACAGCCTCTTCCGGATCGAGCAGAACTGGGAAGCTGAGGTTGTACTTTTTCATGAACGCTGGAATTTTTTCAGGGTCCTTGTCCACGCTGATAGTCAACATTTCAAATCCTTTGTCCTTGAACTTGTCGTAAAGCTTTTGCATGGACGGCATCTCTACTTCACAGGTAGCGCACCAGGTGGCCCAGAAATTGATGAACACGACCTTGCCCCTGTAATCCGAGAGCTTGACCTTGCTGCCTTGCAAGGTGGGTAACTCAAAAGAAGGGGATATGAAGGATTCTTCCGGGAATTCAGTCATTCCCGGTTCGGGGTCCACGCGTTGCACAAACTGGACGAACACCCACATCAGGGATATCGCGAGCAGCGCGTATGGAATAAATATTGAAACTGGTTTTTCTTCTATTGCGTAATCCATAATTCAATCAGGTTTTATGACCCCGGTAAGGACGATAGAACTTTCGATCTATCTCCACGACGATATCGTCCAGGCTCATTTTCTCCTTATAAAGTTCATAAGCGTAGATCACTTCACCCATACAGATTCCACATTTGGAGCCGTGCGTGTTGGTGAAGCAAGTCAACAGTGTTTTATGTCCGTGATCGCGTTTGCAGTAACAATAGCAGAACTGGCTGTCGATAACCTTCGGGATCTCGGCGGCCATTTTATAAGCGACCTCCGCTTTTCCACTGAACATTTTGTGGCTCAGCACCGGACGAGTCTCCAGCAGTTTTCCTGTTGCCGGCGCTGGGGGGCCACCGGTCCTTCTCCTTTTACCGGAGAGAAGGGTGAATCCTGCCACTGCAAGTGCGATAGCTCCCAGTGAGACCGAGGCGGCTTTGATTTTCTTGCTTTTTGCCGAAACCTTGGTGTTTCCGGGTTTTTTGGATTTTTTGTTTGTCATGTTTGCTTTTTTTTTGGTGAGTTTATCGGGATTCAAACGAGTCATCCATAATGGTTCATTATATCTGGCGCCCGAAGGGCATTGCAAGGAAGGAAACTTGCTACCCGTTATCGCCTGGGTGGGTACCACCGGCTCAAAATCCTGGGAGAGAAGCCCAACAGGAAGGCCCCGGCTATCAAGGTATTACGGAGCGTACAAAAAAAGACACCATCATGCTCCCAACGTCGGGCGGAGGTGTTGGCTTTGTGCCTCAGCACAAGGACCCTTCCTTCCGATTTCAAACGCTTATAGAAGTCCAGGTCTTCGCAAATGGGGAGCGGCTGGAACCCGTCCAATTTGTTAAAGGCTTTGACGCTCACAAAAATGGCCTGGTCTCCATAGGCCATATTGAAAGCCCTCGCCCTGAAGTTGGCCAGGTGGGAAATCAAACGCAACGATTTTTGAGGAGAGACGATTCTAAGACTATAGGCTCCACCTGCCAAAGCCCCCTCATTCATTACGGCCTTCATTTTGCGATAGCCAGCAGGATCCAGGATGGTATCCGCATGTAGGAACAGCAGGATATCTCCCTGTGCTTTTTGTGCTCCGGTATTCATCTGGCGGCCTCTCCCCGGAGGCCCCGTAATCCAACGAACCGGGTATCGTTCTGCAATTTCCCGAGTGTTGTCGGAACTGCCCCCGTCAGCAATGATGATTTCCTCTGGTCCAAGAGAAAGCAAGTGATCCAACGTCCGGGCCAGGGAGGCTTCTTCATTTAACGTCGGGATTATGACCGAAACTTTCAATATTCTGACCCGGAATTGCGCCCTGGGGCGGGTGAATGATTACGGCCAAAGTTAAGCATAATTTACCTAAACGATCAATTTTTTGAGGAACAAGGGAATCAGGGTGGCCTATTTGGTTGTGGCGGATTAAAATGGTTTATAATAAAACGAACTCCTACCCACATTTTTGGGTCCCTACAATAATAAAATGCTAGCTCATTTCATCGATTCCAAGCCATTCCAGTGCGGGTATTTCAACGACCGTAATTCTGTTTTCGAGGAATATCTCCTTGAAGACCTATCAGAAGTCGAGTTTGAATATCTGTTGGCCCACGGGATGCGGCACTTTGGCGAATATTTCTTTCGTCCAAATTGTGGTACCTGTAACGCTTGTGTTCCCATCCGGGTGCGAACCTTTGACTACAAACTCAATCGGAGCCAGAAAAGGGCCGTAGCGGCGTGTGGAGATATCAGGATGAGGATCGGGGTACCTCGTTTTACCCCGGAAAAATTTGACCTCTATCTGGCGCACAAAACAAGATTCAAATCCTTGCAGGATGATGTCGAGGATTTGCAAAACTTCAAATTGTCTTTTTATGGAAAAGGTTCGTTTGGAGTTGAGTTTGAATACTATCTTGGCGGTCAGCTCATTGGAGCCGCCCTTGGGGATGTAACACGAAAAACTTTTTCCTGTATCTACACGTTTTACCGTCCCGATCTTGAAAAGATGCCGATTGGAACGTTTAGCGTGGTTAAGCAAATCGAGTATTCTCGGGGGCGTGGAATCCCGTTTGCCTATCTCGGTTATTATATTGCCCAGAATCAGTCGCTATCTTATAAAGCAAATTTCCGACCAAATGAGCTGTATATCGACCACGAATGGCGACCGTTCAGGAATGCGGCAGGAGATTACCTGGTTTCAGAAGACAAAATTGCCTGGAAAAACACGGACACCCTTGTGAAAGCGACATCCCGCCAAAGCATTTAATAGAAGACCGCTTTTTGTCCCCTGTTTTCTGTCCTGCGCGAATTGCGGGTGGGAATCAGATGATTTCAAAGAAGAACAGGAAGATCCAGATCACCAGGCAGACATTGAAGATAACCCCTGTGTGAAACAGAACGTTGAACAGCTTACCGTAACCATATTTATAAGTGTCTTTGCCATCGTCCATCGTGTCGTCTCCTAATCCATAACCAGCGTTTTGAGTCGCTTGGCCAGATCAGAACCCCTTATTTTTTTTCGTACCGGGCGTTCGATTAAATTTAGGCTCATGTAGAGTCGTTCGAGGTTGTCGAACGTGGAAGACGTGATGATCGCCTCACCGGCCTCGTCTCTTATTTCATTGCGCCAGATGCTAAGAACTCGCAGGGTTTTCAAACTGTCGGATTTAGCCAGTGCCAGCGCCCCTACAGTACCAATTTGATTGGAACACAAATAGAGACGCTCAAGCCCCACCAGTGTTTTGGAATTGGACAGGGCGATCACACCGCCGTCTCCCATTCCCGTGCTGTCTAGATGAAGGGCCTTTAGATTGGGGAAATTGTCTGACTGCGACAAGGTGAGGACCCCGTCCGCGCCGATTGGGTTGGAATCGAGAAACAGTTCTTCCAG
>JAJDAX010000115.1 GCA_029261615.1 Nitrospinaceae bacterium | reverse complement strand
GGGTTCTTTCCGTGCTTTGACTTTCCATTGGGATGTCGGCACCAGCCCTGGTTTCTCTCCCGTCAAAAATATCCCCGTCAGGCTACCCAGTCCCATATTTCGGGCATACTTTGCCAGGGTATCAATTCCCAACCGGTGCCCGACCGTATAAAAATAAACATCGCAGGATTGGACCAGCGCATCGTGCAAATCCACATGACCATGCCCTCCTCTTTTCCAGCAACGATAGAACCCGCGTCCCAGCCGAAACGAACCAGGGCAAAATATTTTTGTTTCCGGGGTAATGACTTTTTCCTCCAACCCGGCAAGAGCGGTGACCACCTTAAAAGTTGAACCGGGTGGGTACTGACCGTCGATAGCGCGGTTTTGCAGAGGATGGCTCTTGTTGAGGGCGAGACCGCGCCAGTCGGCCCTCGATATCCCCGAGGCAAACCTGTTCGGGTCGAAAGCTGGTTTACTGACCATTGCCAACACTTCACCCGTGGGGACCTTCATGAGAACAACTGAACCGCGCTTGGGTTCTTCCTCTGTTCCCGTCATGAGCGACTCCGCAAGTTGCTGCAACCGGATGTCAAGGGTCAGGGTCAGGTTGTTCCCACTTTGGGGTGGAAGTTTTCGTAGGGTCTCCAGTTCGCGCCCGGCAACGTCGACCTCGACTTCTTTATACCCTTTCTCCCCTCGCAGTTGATCTTCGAATAAGAGCTCCATTCCTTTTTTCCCGATCAAATCTCCGAGTTGGTAGGCCTCTTCTTTGTCACCATCCAGACCACTTTTAGTTACTTCACCAAGGTATCCCAACACATGAGCCGCAAGATCCTTGTGAACATAATCACGAAGAGGTTCAACTTTAAGATGAACTCCTGGCAGGAGACGATTATTTTCTTCGACAAAAGCAATTTGCTCCCAAGGAATGTCCCGTTTGACAAGTACATTTTGAAAAGGGGCCGCACGCCCAATTTCTTTCTTCAGAGCATCCTGGTCAATAGCGACTTGGCTGGATAGTAAGGTCAAGGTCTTTTCCAGGTCGTGTGTGTCTTCGGGAGTGATGTACAAATTAAAAGAAGGCCGGATAGAAACCAGAATCTCTCCGTTTCGGTCAACAATTTTTCCACGGTAAGCCGGAAGGGATACCATCCGAACCCGGTTGTTTTCCGATTGATCCTTAAACGCTTCACCATTGAGTATTTGAAGAAACCAGACTCGCGTCCAGAGCATGATAAAACACAACACAACCAGAATCACAAATATGCGGATCTTCCTGCGCACGCCATCCGAGACATCTGCATTGTAGAGGTAATTGGCCATCAGATCAGATTCATCATGAAGCTTGGAGTTTCTGGTTCCACCACTGATAATTCCGGTTTAAGAACATAATTATTATAGGACCCACGATAGCATTATATAAAACGTAGAATGGCATGTTACCCAGAAAGCTTTCCAGGGAAGGAGGGTTTCGAAACAGCAACAGGGACGAGCCATAAAATACCAGAGAATCGAATATGGAGGCGACCAATAAAAACACAAAAATGGGAACCGGCCCCTCAACCAATATTTTCCCCTTCAACTGGCAAAAAGTATGCGCGATAAGACTTTTTGACAAGGTGTTTACGCCAAGCAGCCCACCGGAAAGACAGTCCTGCACAAACCCGAGGGCACAACCCGCAGCAAACCCACGCCCCGGAGAAAACGTCACCGCACAAAACACGGTCGCTATCAGGGCGAAGTCAGGAGTCACTCCCGATATCGCAAGTTTATCAACGAGACTGGTTTGAATAGAAAACAGGAGGATTCCATAAAAAAGCAGGATCAGACCCGGCATTGGTTTTCTCCGTCAGGGTAACAACACCAAAACTTCTTCCAGGCGGGAAAGATCCGCACCGGGAGCGATTTGAATTTCCTGAAACAATCCCTGCTTGCTCTTGGCCACGCTGAGCACCCGCCCAACCACCAGCCCCTTTGGAAAGACACCGCCCAGCCCGGAGGACAACACCCAGTCTCCTGCCTTCACGTCAGCGGTGATGGGAACGTATTTCATCTCACAGGTGTACACCCCAAGTCCCACCACCACGCCCGGGACGCGTGACTCGCGAAACAGAGTATCTACAGCGCTTCGTCTGTCCACAAGTAGCAATACCTTGGAAGAATGGGGGCCAGCTTGGATTACATGCCCGACCACCCCTGCGTTGGTGACTACCGCCAGGTTTTCGCGTACTCCCTCATTGGTCCCTTTATCAATAAAAACAGTCTTTACCCATTGTGTTGCGTCTTTACCGACAACCGTCGCTACAATAGATTTGTCCGAACTCGGGGTCTGGTATTCATTCAACTGACTGATCCGGTTTAGACGGCGGACTTCTTCCTTCAGGATGTGGTTTTCCCGCTTGAGAGTATTGACCTCGGTGTGGAGTTGTTCGTTTTCTTTTGAAGCGTCTACCAGCCGGAAATAGTGGTCGTAAACTTCTTCAATGGAGTCAAGTGTGCTGGTAATGGCCGACTGAACCGGGGAGACAACCCAGAGGACAATAGATTCAAAAAAATAGGCTCCGTCAGGCCGCTTGCTGTCTGCGGTCATTAACGCGAACCCAACCAGGAATATCAAAACCAGGATAATAGTATTCTTCCTGTTTTTGAGCCCTCTATTCCACACGTCAAAATGTTACTTTTTTCAGGAGTTTGTGGTTGCTGAGCAGCTTCCCCGCGCCAGCAGCTACTGCCGACAGGGGATCTTCTGCAAGAGTAATGGGAAGGCCAGTGGCTTCACGAAGCAGGATTTCGAGACCCTTGATAAGAGACCCTCCTCCTGCAACAACCACCCCTTTGTCTACAATATCCGCCGCAAGTTCAGGCGGAGTACGTTCCAGGGCAATCTTGACTGACTCAACAATAGTGCTGAAGGTTTCTGTGAGGGCTTCACGTACTTCTTCATCAGATATGACCAGGGTTTTGGGAATTCCAGCGACAAGGTCACGCCCCTTGACCTCCATGGTCATTCTCTTTTCCATTGGGTAGGCGGATCCAATCTGGATTTTCACCTCTTCAGCAGTCCGCTCACCAATCAGTAAATTATATTTGCGCTTGACGTAGTTGACGATGGCTTCATCCATTTCATCCCCAGCCACGCGAACTGATTTACTGTAAACGATCCCGGACATGGAAATGATCGCCACTTCAGTTGTTCCACCGCCAATATCAATGATCATATTTCCGGTTGGCTCTTCAATCGGCAGGTCTACACCGATTGCCGCGGCCATTGGTTCTTCCACCAGAAAAACTTCACGGGCACCGGCAGAAATGGCTGAGTCACGAACGGCGCGCCGCTCAACCTGGGTGATCCCCGATGGCACTGCGATCACCACCCGGGGTCGGCCCAGCATTTTTTTGGCGCCCACTTTTTCGAAAAAATGTTTGATCATTTTTTCGGTTACATCAAAATTAGCGATGACCCCGTCCTTCATAGGACGGATCGCTTCAATGCTACCAGGAGCACGACCGAGCATCTGCTTGGCTTCTGCACCGACAGCCTGCGGTTCCTTGGTTTGATTGTTGATCGCCACCACCGACGGCTCCCGGAGGAGAATCCCTTTATTTTTTACAAAAATAAGGGTATTGGCGGTTCCAAGGTCAATGGCAAGTTCTGTGGAAAATAAGTCCCAGAAAAAGTTGAACACAATGAATGTCCTAAAGGAACGGTGAGGTTGGAATGTGGTAACTTCTTGTTTTTACTATACCTATTATATATCAATCAGGCCCCACAATTGCAAGTCAAATAATGTAACTCTTTTTCCTTCTAATCAAATGTTGAAGAACGGCAATGATAACTGCGGGTTCTGCCATAATCGATAACCGATACCCACGGATAACGAGGGTCAAAAGATTCTAACCTTGCTTACTTGCGCCGGTTTAGATAGTATTCGTGGTTGTGTAATTTCAGAATATTTTAGACTTTTGAGGGCGTATCCATGCTGAGTTTTGTTCGAAAACATTCCAACTCCTGGATGATCAAGGCCATTCTCTGGGCAGTAAT
>JAJDAX010000114.1 GCA_029261615.1 Nitrospinaceae bacterium | reverse complement strand
CCGGTCGAGGCCCATTTGAAACCAGTCCTCGGCGCTATGCGAGGATTCTGTATCGGAGGTCATTAACCTGTCCTTTCTAAAGGGAATACACCCGGTAAGCACCGGGTCATTTGATCTTGGATTGGGCCTATGCTACCTTATGTTCCGCCCAAAATCCACCCACGATCGAGCTACAGGGTACCTAGGGTGGATTTTGTGTTGTTCAGTAAAATTCAATTTTATGGAGTTATTTGTTTATGGCCATTGAGCCCGGGTCTGATGAAGAACGGCTGTTACTTGCAAAGTGGATTCGCAAAGGAGCGGAGCTTATCGTTGCAACCTCCGCCCTCGGGGAGTCTTATCTGGACCCCAATATTGATCGATCAGAAGAGTTACAGGAGAAATCCGAGATTTATGTCGCCTTTGATCATGACGTCGCGGAAAAACTGCCTCATTTGAAGGGCAAGTTCCGCTGGGACCTTGAAAAATATTTTCGGGATCACTGGGGTCCCTACCTGCCGAAAGAAGAAGGGTAAACCGGAATGTCTGAAGTCAAATTGATCGATCTTAAAGATTGCCCTGCAGAAGGTGAAATTAAATTCGTTGAGCTCACTCACCCTGTGACGGAGTACCCCTATCCGCTTGCAGTGTTCTTTGCAAAGGATCGGTATTTTGTTCTCACTGATACTTGTAAGGAGTGCGGCGCCAGCCTGGCAGTTGGAACTTTGAACGATATGTTCGTGACCTGCTCCGGAGAGGAGCATCCCTGGAATATCAAAACCGGTCTGCTTAAATATAACCGTACCATTTCCATGCCCGTATATCGTGTGGAGATCAAGGACGAAGCCATCTATATCGAAATCTGATCCCGCCGCACCTTCTTTATAATTTTCAATAAAGATCAGCTACGCCAGTTGAATTTTTTTCAGCAAGAATTAACAAACCTTGCGGCGCGTGGTTTTTTTTCAGATACCTGCAGCGTATTTGTTCGTCTCGGTTTCACTCAATCCAACCCGCGTCACTTCTGGATCGGAAAGTACACCAATAAGAAGACTTTCGCTTCGGCAGGTAGGTGGAGATGTTGAGATAAGAACAAGGCTAAAACGGACTAGTCTTCCATCAGCTTTTCAGTTTTCAATTCTTCGCGCAGTGGGGTGAGCTTGCCTTCACCAAATCCCTGCTGGGTTGCCAGTGATTTGAGATTGGCTACACGTTCTTCACTCACCGGGTGGGATACAAAAAACTTTTGCACGTTACCGACATGGTGTTTTTTGGACATGGTTTCAAAAAACTGGGTGGCGCCGGAGACATGCCCGTATCGGCATTGAATGGCCTTCAGTCCGAAAGCATCGGCTTCGGATTCCTGTCCTCTGCCATAGGCCAGTTGAGAGAGTGTCAGGGAAGTGCTCATCCAGTCGTTGAGCATGTTGTCAGGCCCCATCAGCATGCTGGACAGAACCATCAGAACGAGGCCGCGACCCATCCCCTTCAGGTGGTCGCGGTTTTTAAAGTGGCCCAGTTCATGGCCCAGCACCATCATTAAGGCATTTTCCGAATCCATAATATCCAGCAGTCCGCCGAACACGAGGATGGTGCCACCGGGGAGGGCCATGGCGTTGACCATTTTATCGGGTATAGCGTAAACCTTGAATTTTACCGGTAGCCGGGTGCAGTCCCGGTTCAACTCATCCACCATACGTTGCAGGATGGCAGATTTCCGGACATCGTGTTCTTCTTCCATGCCCAAATCGAAAGAGAAAGAGTTGAATACCTTGATTTCCGTTCTCGGGTCCATCTTTTCAACTGCCCAGTCCACCGTAAACCCCAGCGCCATATAGGCCACGATGATGATCCCCATCAGGCCGGAGAGCAGGATGGCAAAATCCTTGGCCGGGGAAGAGTCGGTTACGTTGTGGTTGTCTTCAGGTAATTTGGGAGTGTATTGCACAGGTTAGATGGCTTTGGTCAACGCTGTGCCATAGGCCAGCACTTCGACACTGCCGACCGCTCCGCGTCCGGCATTTTTGGAGATGGAGGTGGTTTCGATTCGGACGTTGAAAATTTGAGTGGCGTTCGGTTTTTGTTCCTTCATCCTCAGGATGGCCTCGCGACGTGCCCGGTCGATCAGAGGCTCATATGCTGTCACATGACCACCGAATATCTTTTGTAGTCCTGCCAGCATCATCTTGAAATAGTCGACCGAAATCACAACGGATCCGGTTACCAGTTCCATCCGAACATTTCCAGGTTCGATACCCAGAGGCCTGCGGATATTGGTGGTGGGCAGTTTCAGGGTGGCTTTTTCCCGCTCCCGGATAGAAGTGTAGTGTCTTTTCTCTGCGATCTTACCGGTGATGAAACCGACTGCGGTCAAGACGATGACTGTGATTAAATTATCCATGGCGGTCTCTTTAGCCCAGGGTGACGGCGGTGCCGTATACGTAAAGTTCCGCAGCACCAGCCGCAACGGATGAGGTTGAAAACCGGACGTTGATGATCGCATTCGCTCCCATTTGCTTGGCTTGGGCGGTCATCCGTTCGATGGCTTCCTTGCGCGATTCGCTTAGAAGTTCAGTGTAGCCTTTCAACTCGCCACCAAAAATATTTTTGAAACCCGCCATGATATCCCGTCCAACGTGTTTGGCTCTTACGGTCGAGCCAGAAACCATGCCATGAAACTGCGTGATGGTTTTTCCCGGGATAATCTCGGTGTTGGTGATCAGCATTGCCACCTCCTGAAGTTTCGGGCCGCCGCCAATCGGTGACCTTTTGGGTTGTGTGCCGGGATAATTATTATAAGGGCACAATTCTCATAGGGCCAAT
>JAJDAX010000113.1 GCA_029261615.1 Nitrospinaceae bacterium | reverse complement strand
TGAGGAGTCAGCCCCAACTGCGAAATATCTTTTAATGTGTAAACAGGAGGAGATGGCAATGTGCGTTGAGATGTTGTGGACACTTTGACCTGATCCAGCGTCGAGGAACCTGGTTGCACAGTTTTAGCACTGGAAGGAAGGTTTTGGTTCTCCCGTCCAGTGGCTCCAGTCAGAAGCCTGAAAACAGGAGATGGCGACAATTGTTCAACCCGTGCCTGAAATGTCTGCCCGGGAGATTGTGCTTTATTGAACTCAACAGCCGCCCGTTGACCGTTTAATTCCACAAGGTTCTTGCCGGAAGGTAATTGAGCGATCACTTTTCCGGATACCACCTGTCCGGGCATAAAACTGTTGATAAACTGGTCCAAAGAAGCTAGTTTCAACGCCTGAACCTTCAAAGACGGGTCATTCGGGAAAATGAGTCGAAGGGACTCCGCGCTGTTAAACTCAGGGACCATAGGTATCTCCAGGGAGGATGTTGAATCCGGCGATTCGAGATTAGACCCTTAAATCAAGGTGGGCGCTAGGATTGCCCTCAACTATGGGAATTCTTTCTTCAAGGGTCTCTTCTTCTATTTCGGCGCTGGCATTCTTTTTCTTGATCCTGACTTGTCGGTTGGAGTTTTTTCCGTCGGGATCGGAGGGGTTTGGCTCTTTAGTCTCTTCGGGGTCCTGGATTTCATTCTGCTCAATTTCATCCAGAGCGGTCCTTTCTTCCTTTAAAGACTGATCCACTCTATGGTGGGTCTGTGCCTCTAACATGACCCGTTCGACGGAAGGGCTCATCTGGAGAACGTGCTGGACGCTGGCTGGATTGGTAATTGGCATCTTTTTTCCCTTTAACGGGTTGTTCTAATTACTATATCCCCTGCACACTCTCTGTCAAGCGGTCTTACCTGATAATAAATTCTGAAAAATAGACATCGTTGATTTTGCCACTTCCCGTCACGAGCAAAGTATTGGCAGAAGTCACAATTTCGCTTTTTAACCGCTCTTTTATGGGCTTTTTGGGATTCAGGTAATCTCTTGGCCGTTTTCTCTCGAGAATTTCATAAATCGTTTGCCTGATTAACGGGAGCACTGTGTCTATCTCTTCATTTAGCTTAATATTGCTCATCTGGAGGTGAATCCGGATATGGACAAACTGTCCGGTTTCTTTTTTCTTTTCAACCAATGGCAGAAAGAAGGGTTCCAGATCATAAAACTTTGGAGCTTCCGCTTCCCTCAAGGCCTGCTTTTTTTCTTCTGTTATTTTCGGATCTTCGACTGGCTCTGCCAATTCTTCAAGCGAGGGCGGAGCTTCTTCCTCCGAACTCATCATAAAAAAACCGACCACACCACCAATCAGCAAAACTGCTCCTGCTGCAATCATTAATAGTTTCTTTTTACTTTTTCCTCCTTTCTCTTCCTCGGAAGCCTCACCCTCTTCTTTTCCCCGATCCTCCTCAAGAAGACGTTCTAACGCCTGGGCTTCATCTTCAGCGGCTTTCTCGTCTTGTGCTGCCATTTGTTCAGGTCAATGCCTTGAGATTTTCAAATAATTCTTCGACTCTCCGTTCAAGGCTCTCGAGTGAAGAATCGTTTTCCAGAATATAATCGGCCAAAACTTTTTTTTCCTCCAAAGACATCTGGTGACGAATTCTGAGTCTTGCATCTTCCTCTGTAAATCGACCCTGTTGCACAATCCGCATGATTTGCTGCTCTTCAGGACAGGCCACGACCACCACTTTATCTACTTTTCGGTAATTTCCTGATTCAATTAACAGGGCAGCATCTAAAATAACAACAGATGAGGGGTTTTTCTTGCTTAGTGATCCAAACTCTTCCTGCTCCTCTTCAAACACCTTTGGATGCAGAATTTTCTCTAACAAGTCTTTTTTCCCAGAATCGTTAAAAATAATTTGTGCAATTCTTTTCCGATCCAGGGTTTGGTCGGGCAAAACAATCTCCGGGCCTAAAGCCTCCACCACTTCTTTCCAGGCATCTTTTCCGGGTTCAACAAGACGGCGACAAATCTGGTCTGCGTCAATGATATGCCCGCCCAATCTGGATATAATTTCCGAAACAGTCGACTTCCCAGACCCCATCCCACCCGTGACACCCACCAATATAGCCATAACCGTTCTTTCTCGAATCCGCTACCCAGAGGAAGACTTCCCTTCTTCCTCCAAAGCCTTATCGTAAAGTCGCATCATGCGTCGGGTCACAGGCCCGGGTTGGCCATTCCCAATTGATCGACCATCAAGATGCGTTACTGGCATTACCTTTTTTACGGTCCCGGTGATGAACGCTTCCTCGGCTTTTGACAGACTTTCAGGTGGCCATTCACCCTGCTCGACCAAGACCCCATTTTCCTGAGCCAATTGAAGCAGTACATCACGGGTAATCCCTGCGAGAATTCCGCAATCCAGAGAAGGGGTAAGGATCCTTCCTTCAATAACAAAAAAGAAATTGCTTGTGGTGCATTCTGTAAGGTGCCCCTGATGATTCAACATCAAGGCATCCTGTGCGCCCATGCTGTTGGATTCCACTTTAGCCAAAACGTTGTTCAGATAATTACCCGTTTTTATCCCAGGATTGACCGTATCCCTGGAGTTACGTTTGACTGAAACCAAGGCAACATTAATACCTTTTTCATAACTGGAAAGAGGATACGGCTTTAATTCGGTGACCAACACAATCAATTCAGGATTTGAGCAAGAGGTGGGATCAATATCCAGTTCACCCACACCCCGGGTTACAATTATCCTTACATAGGACTCTTCATTGCCCGCATCTTTAATGGTACGCATTACCTGCTCGACAATAATTTCATCCGACCAGGGTATTTCCATCGTGAGGCCAGCTGCGGAATTGCGTAATCGCTTCAGGTGCCCTTTCATAAAACAGGGACCACCTCCTTGGGTCACAACCACTTCGTATACACTGTCCCCAAACAAGAAACCGTGATCCAGAACTGAGATAAAAGCATCCGGGCCGATTTCACCTTTAAAATTGATACGTGTCGTCATATCAGTGGATTATTCCTTGGTTACGGACCGGATCAGGTCATCCAGTTTTTTCTGATCTTCCTGGCTATGTTTATCCTGGGGATCCGTTTTAGACACGCCCAGGTCTTCAGCCTGTTTTTTTATTTTTTCAAACTGTTCACCCATCTCTTTCATTTTTTCAATATCCGGCATTTCCTCCTTCAACTTTTTCACTTTATTCAGATTCCGTTCAAAAAAATCATCATCAACGTTTAACAGGTGTTTAACTTCTACGGTGGCTTGTTCTATATACGGAACGGTAACGGAATCCTTAGTAACATTTTTATAAAAATCAGGAAACCATTGAAGAGGAACGATCACCATCGCAATCAGCGCAACAGCTTTAAGCAATCCAATACCCCCACCAATAATACGGTCCACCCCCGAAAGAGCGTCGGATTTATGAAGAAGTTTTTTTACCAAAAACCCAACAAGGGAAACCGCCATGGAAAAAACAAGGTAAAGTCCGACAAATCCAACAGCCCGGGCGACAGGTTCAGATTCTATAACCCCTTTGAGTTCAATTGCCGCCTCGTGGTTGTATTTGAGCGCGACCAAGTATCCTATGGCAATCGAAAGAAGGGAAAAAATCTCCTTAATCATCCCGCGAAACAGAGAATAAATAAGACTGACACTTAAAACCAGAACTACAATCGTATCAAAGGTTGTCATAAAGTTTTATTTTTGGGTTAGGTGATTTTAAAAGCCTGCACCAAGCCGATTTGGATTGAAAACTTCTTAACGCAGACTATCGCCAAACTTATCGAGGATCAACCTGAAGGTTGAGGTGAAAGGTAAGGATGCATCCAAAATGGCCTTTTCAATATCTTCAAAAATCCAGAACCGGCCCTCTGCTATTTCATCCTGATTGATAACAATGCGGTCATCAGAGGTGCCTGTATAGACACGAACATGCTCGGAATAGGTTTCAGGACAGGCACTGAATTTGCCTATTTCCTTTAGATCTGCTTTTATCCCCAACTCTTCAGCAAGCTCCCGGTGGGCGCAATTATCATATCCCTCCCCTGCATCAACATGACCCGCAGCGGAGGTATCCCAATATCCGGGGTTTTCATCTTTAGCCATAGACCTTTTCTGAAGAAACAGTTCACCTTTGGAATTAAATATCAGGATGTGGACTGAACGATGAAGCAAACCACGTTGATGAACTTCCTTCCGACTGGCCTGCCCAACCACTTGATCATCCTGGTCTACAACATCAAATATTTCCTCAGAATCATTCATGACTAAACTTATTCAATAGAGCCCCTAAGGTAATCGAGTTCGGCCGGAACCTCCTGTTCCTCGCAATAGTTACAGGATGCCAGGATTTTCAAATCGTCCAGCACTCTTTTATCCCCTTCAAACATGACAGTCTTGTAACCTTTATCTGCTAATTCACCACCCGCCTGCAATAAACCCATCACAGACTTGGCATCAATTTTTTCATCATCAATGATCATCCAGGCATTACCTTCGTAGCGTCGAACGATTTTTGAAACATAAGTTGAAGGACGGGCATGGAATCCCAGGGGATCTGGGACCGGCAATTCATAACGAACCGTCTTCACAAAAATCTTCAGAAGTTCTTTGCTTAGTTTGTCGCCCTCATGAACGTAGTACAGGGAAAAAAAAAAACAATAGTTGACTACGTGGAATAACAAATCGTTTTTGTCCACCAACCCGCTGATGACCTTTTTGGCTTCACCCTTCCGAATCTCATCCTCATGGCGCTCATAGAAATGTATGAGCCAGATCATCATCTCCAATAAATGCAGAGGCATCGAGATATAGCCTCTTATCCCTTTAAGCCCTTCGTGTTTTTGCTCAATGGGCGTGCTTTTAATGTAGGTATCAAATTCTGATTGAATACTATGGACAAGGTTCATTAGCATACGCGCATTTTTTTCATCGATTTTATTCGGGACAATTTTCTTTAACGATTCCCGTTCCTGGGTTGGCTCGACTTTCATAGACTCCATAAGATTGCCAACAGAATTCATTTTTTCCAGCATATCAATGATGCGGTCTTCCTGCTCATTGACCTCTTCACCTTCTACATTTTTTGGAAGCCTTTTATTGGCTTCCAATAGAGCAAAATTATCGGGGCTGATTGAACCTTGCGGTATGGCCAGCTGGTGCTTTTTTCCTTCCTCCTTGCATTCAACGAAAAGTTTTAGGATTGAATTATTCAAAAACGCCAGGACAACAAGCGAGTCATTAAAAAATCGATCCTCCATTTCTTTCGAGTCTCTGAGTTTATAGAAAGGGTAACGGTCGACAAGGTGTTTGCAGAAAAAGGCCGCCTTAACCAAGTTACGAATACTGGCAACATATTCAGTAAAACAGGCCCAGGTTTTATTTTCCCGCGCACCGTGTTCATCCAGAAAACTTTCCAGCAATTCCGCCTCCTGAATAAGGCTGGAATAACATTTTCGCGTCGCTCCGCCATCTCCCTGGGGAAGGTCCTGAAACGCGTTGAAAGTTTTAAAAAAAGAACCACAACTATCTTGAAGAAGGATTAAAAACTCTTCCTCGGAAATAATCTGAATCAGGGAAATGGGTTCCAAAATGTGACCAGGAAAGGATTGCTATTTAATTAAAGGAATTGCGTGCCTTGAGTGCCTGTGGCAGGTATTTATACCAGCTTTCCAAATGCTCTTCGGAAGCCGATGGAACTACAAAAGAGTGGTAATGAAAATCAGGACGGAATGGTTTTTTCTTAAGTGGCATCCCGGCTTCAACAGCCGTTTTGCTTCCCTTCTTGAGATTACAAGGTTTGCAAGCTACCACCACATTGGTCCAATTGGTGCCGCCTCCTCGCGATTTTGGAATTACGTGGTCCACTGTCAACATACTTTCTCGAACTCCACAGTATTGGCAAGTGTAATTGTCCCGCCGCAAAATATTCTTTTTACTAAAGGACAATCCCTTACCCATATTCCTCCTCACCATTTTCAAAACGCGAATGACTGTTGGCAAAGCAAAGCTTTGGCTTGGTGACCGGACAATGTACCCGTTGGACTCAATTTTCTCAGCACGTCCAGACAAAACCATGATGATCCCCCGCTTGGCGGTACAAAACTGCAGGGGTTCATACGAGAAATTAAGTATCAGGACTTTTTGTTTATCCAGCATCCGCTTTCCTTTTCAATAAG
>JAJDAX010000112.1 GCA_029261615.1 Nitrospinaceae bacterium | reverse complement strand
CGAATGTTGCTCAGGTATTTCGGAATATCTTTAACATCTTCCGGCGCACCATGGCCGAGCAGGATCACTGCTGTGTTGGTGATTTTAGTTTCACTCATGTTTGTACTCGTGGACCATCTCGACCACCGCCTTCACGTGGTCGACCGGTGTATGTTGGAGGATGCCGTGTCCTAGATTGAATATATGCCCTGGCTTTCCACCAGCCTGTCGCATGATTTCCAGCACACGCTCCCTTATAAAAGGAATCGGTGCAAATAAAATGTTGGGGTCGAGATTGCCCTGAATGGGAGTGTCGTGACCCAACGTATTCCAGGCCTGATCAAGATCTATGCGCCAATCAAAACTGAATACATCACCACCGGTTTCTTTCACCAGCGGCAAAATTGACGAAGTGCCTGTACTGAAATTGATCACCGGCACCCCGGTTTCCTGCGCGCCTGCAATCACACGTCTCGTATAAGGCAAAATGTATTTTCGGTAGTCGTGTGGGCTCATGCAACCAACCCAAGAGTCGAACACCTGCACTGCTTTTGCGCCAGCCGCAACCTGCATCTTCAGGTAATCGATCAGAATCTGACAAACCTTGTTCATCAGCAGTTCCCAGGTCTCGGGGGCTTCATACATCATGCGTTTGGTAATGGTGTATTCCTTGGACTTGCCACCCTCGATCATGTAACTGCATAACGTGAAGGGCGCACCACAAAATCCTATCAGTGGCAGGCGGGAACCAATTTCCGATAACACCATTCGGATCGCATCGCCAACAAACCCAAGCTGACCTTCCGCGTCCACTGGCTTGAGATTCTCGACATCCTGATGAGTGCGCACCGGCCTTGGGATGCTTGGGCCATCACCGACATTGAACTCAAGCCCGGTGCCCATAGGCTCCAGCGGCAGGAGAATGTCCGCGAAAATAATTGCCGCGTCCACACCAAGGACATCCAGCGGTTGGAGGGTTACCTCACACGCCAGTTCCGGGTTGTGGCACAATTCGAGGAAAGTGTACTTTTCCTTCAGGTCACGGTAGACCTTCATGTAGCGGCCAGCCTGCCGCATGAACCATATCGGGGTGGCGTCAACCGCCTCGCCGCGACAGGCCTTGATAAATCTGAACTCGCCGTTGTCGGCCATGGGTCTTCCTTCTGGATCGGGTGAAACGGTGATTATAGGCCGAGACGGGCCCACCATTCAATGGTGTATTTAAAACAACTACGCAAGACCCAAAATCCCTGCTACGCCTACCCTTTAAAGGGAATACGGATTTGCCCCCCTTTGTAAAAGGGGGAATATCAACACTGCCGCCCTTTTACAAGCTCAGGGTGACAGCGCAAAAGCTAAAACCCCGCCACAAGGCAGCTAGCTGGTCCAAGAGGAAATCGTTTAAAGGTCCCAGTTGTAGCGCAAACCTGTTGCACGTCACCCCAGCGCGAGCTGGTGCTCCGCGCACCGCAGACGGGAAAAAATGTTGCGATGCGCTCACAGAATGGGTCTGATCAACCCAAGGGTTCAGCAATCTACCCTCTGTTAAGAGGTGTGATCGATTTCGTGGCCTTTGGCTTTGAAAGTCTCTGACATCTCGTTCATTCCAGCCTTGATCGCGTCGAGGTCTTCCATACCGTGTTCTTCGGCATAATCGCGCACATCCTGCGTGATTTTCATCGAACAGAATTTCGGTCCACACATCGAACAGAAATGCGCCTGCTTGTGCCCTTCGGCAGGAAGCGTTTCATCATGAAACTTGAGAGCCGTTTCCGGATCGAGTGACAGGTTGAATTGATCTTCCCAACGGAATTCATAACGCGCTTTGGATAGGGCGTCGTCGCGCACCCTGGCACCGGGATGCCCCTTGGCCACGTCCGCGGCGTGTGCAGAAATTTTGTAGGTGATAACCCCCTGCTTAACGTCATCACGATCCGGCAAACCCAGATGTTCTTTCGGTGTGACATAACACAGCATGGCGCAGCCGTACCAACCGATCATGGCAGCACCAATTCCGCTGGTGAAATGATCGTATCCCGGCGCGATGTCTGTGGTCAGAGGCCCCAGTGTGTAGAAAGGCGCTTCGTCACATTCCTTTAGCTGTTTTTCCATATTCTCTTTGATGAGGTGCATCGGCACATGCCCCGGCCCTTCGATCATGGTCTGGACTTCATGTTCCCACGCTTTTTTGGTGAGCTCGCCGAGGGTTTCAAGCTCCCCGAACTGCGCCGCATCGTTGGCATCAGCGGATGAACCAGGTCTCAGGCCATCGCCCAGCGAAAAGCTGACATCATAAGCTTTTAAAATTTCGCAAAGTTCTTCGAAGTTCGTGTAGAGAAAATTTTCCTGATGGTGAGCGAGACACCACTTGGCCATGATCGCCCCACCACGTGAAACAATCCCGGTCACTCGTTTGGCGGTGTGTGGAATGTAACGCAGGAGAACGCCAGCGTGAACGGTGAAATAGTCGACACCCTGTTCACATTGTTCAATGATCGTGTCGCGGAAAATCTCCCAGGTCAGGTCCTCCGGCTTGCCGTCGACTTTTTCGAGGGCCTGATAAATTGGAACCGTTCCAATGGGAACGGGAGAGTTGCGGATGATCCATTCGCGGGTCTCGTGAATGTTCTTGCCCGTTGAAAGATCCATCACCGTATCCGAACCCCAGCGGATGGCCCAGACCATTTTCTCAACTTCCTCTTCAATACTGGAAGAGATGGCGGAGTTGCCGATGTTGGCGTTGATCTTGACCAGGAAGTTGCGACCGATGATCATCGGCTCGGTCTCAGGATGATTGATGTTTGCCGGGATGATGGCTCGACCGCGCGCGATTTCATCACGAACAAATTCCGACGTGATGATTTCCGGCAGTTTCGCGCCAAAGCTGTTGCCCTTCAAGCGGGCTTCGCGTTCGGCATCTTCAAACAGCGACAACCGTTTCTGCGTTTCCCGGATAGCGATGTATTCCATTTCCGGCGTGATCATGCCTTTTTTTGCATAATGCATCTGTGACACGTTGGCACCGGGCTTCGCCCTGTAGATCAGCTTCTTCGAGCGGTCGAAGCATTCCAGTTCGCCCATTTGATCGTGATTCCGGTAACCGTTATCCTCCGGTTTGACAGAGCGGCCAGCGTAAGCTTCTACATCGCCACGATCCAGTATCCAGGGCTGACGGATCGGCTCGAGTCCTTTTCGAACATCTATCGTCACATTTGGGTCTGTGTAGGGTCCCGAGGTGTCGTAGATACGAACCGGCTCGTTGACTTCCATTCGGACTTCACCATTTTTTTCGGTCACCTGCGTCGATGCCAAAGACACTTCGCGGAAGGGCACCCGCAGGTCTTTGTGGATGATTCCCTTCTCGTAAATTTTTGTTGAGTTGGGTGAAATCGGATCGGTGGTGATCTTTACTTTATTTTGATCAAAAGTCGGTGAAGGCCGATTGGGCATATTCATAATGGTTCTCCTTTGAACGCTTGCATGAATTTTTTTGTCGTCATTT
>JAJDAX010000111.1 GCA_029261615.1 Nitrospinaceae bacterium | reverse complement strand
AAAAGTGCCCCCGGAGAGATACAACCATACTGCCAGCTGTCTCATATCCATTACAAGATTGCTGGAAAGGTCAAAGAGGATCTGGCGGAAATGGAATATAAGAAATGCATCGAATACGCCGATGCCGCGATTCTCCGAAATCCCAATGCCGGCACCGCCTATTTCATGAAAGCCCTTTGTCTTGGCAAGCGGGGTGAACTGAACGGGGTATGGTCCAGCCTCCAGATGCTGAATGATTTCGAAAGTAATATGAAACGAGCGGTGGAGCTAAACCCCAGCCTTGACGGTGGCGGGCCCTACCGGGCTCTCGGTCGGTTTTATTTCCAACTACCAGGCCTCTTAGGAGGCAGTCTGAAAGACGCCATCCAGAACCTCGAAAAAGCCATGACCTATGGCCCGGAAAACTGGGAAAACCTGCTATATCTAGGAGAAGCCTATATGGAAGCCGACCGGTACCAACAAGCCCGCCCCCTGCTGACCCGATTTATGCAAATCACCAGTTCACGCGCCCACGAGCCGAAAATGAATGCCAACCGAAAGCAAGCGCAAAAACTGATCCAAGAAATCCAGGAAGAAACCGGATCCCCCTGATCCCGATGCTAGAAGAAATCCGCATCCAACATTTTGCTATCATCGATAAACTCGAAGTCGAGTTTCATCCCGGCCTCAACGTGCTGACCGGTGAAACCGGAGCGGGCAAGTCGATTATCATCGGTGCCCTCAATCTCGTCGTCGGCGGCCGTGCGGATACAGATAGCATTCGTACAGGTAGAGACTCCGCTACAGTGGAAGCGGTGTTCAAAATTGACGATCCGGAAACCATTGTGTGGGCGCAGGCTCTGGGCATCGAAGCCGAAGACGGCCGCATGATCGTCCGTCGCGTTCTGTCGCAAAAAGACAAGAACCGCGTGTTCCTGAACGGCATCTCCATTACGGTGGCACAACTGGCCGAGCTGGGGCGACGGCTGGTGGACATCCACGGCCAGCACGATCACCAGTCTCTGTTTCATTCTGAAACCCACGTTGAACTTCTGGATCGATTTGGCGGATTGGAAAAAACCCGCCACTGCTTCAACCAGGCCTATCGGACTCACCAGGATCTGGCTAACAAGCTGAAACAGATCGAAAAAAATCAGAGCGATCGCTTGCAGCGTCAGGATCTTTTGAAATTCCAGATTGGAGAAATTGATGCCGCCGGCCTCCTCCCTGATGAAGAAGAGGATCTATCGACTGAGAAAAACAAACTGCGCCACGCGGAAACCCTCCACCGCACCATGGACCAGGCACTGAACGCTTTGTCGGATGCCCCTGGTTCCGTTATCGAAGCACTAGGTCAGGTCCGCCGTGACTTTGAACCTCTGCCCGAAATCGATCCTCAACTATCCAGCCTTGAAGAACGTAGCAACAACGCCTTCTTTGAAGCGGAAGCTCTGATCGAAGAAATCCGTGATTATCTGAAAAGCATCGAGTTCAAACCGGAACGGCTTGAAGAAATTGAAGACCGACTGGCGGAGATCAACGGACTCAAACGAAAATACGGAATCGACGTCCGAACGATTCTCGAATACCGGGAAACGATCGGCGAAGAACTCGAAGGCTTATCCCTTTCCGAAGAGCAGGTCGGTGACCTTAAAAAAGAATTGAAACAGGCGGAAACTGTGTTGGCCGAAAAAGCCTGTCAACTAGCAGAAGAACGGGAACAGACCGCGGTCAAACTGAAGAAAGGTGCGGAAAAAGAGCTCAAGGACCTGGAAATGAAAAACGTGGTGTTTGAAGTTCGCTTCGATTACCTGACCGACGCTTCCAGCTTCATTAAATTCAGAAACGAATCAATCCGCCTCACCCCAACAGGATTGGGCACGCTCGAGTTCATGTTCTCCCCAAACCCCGGCGAGACTCCAAAACCTCTCGCGAAAATTGCATCGGGCGGCGAAATCAGCCGGGTCATGCTCGCTCTTAAATCGATTTTACAAAAACAAAGTCGGGTGCCAGTCATGGTGTTCGATGAAGTCGACGCAGGTATCAGCGGCAAGGTGGCGGAAAAAGTCGGGGCCAAACTAAAAAAAATCTCAAAAGACCGACAGGTGTTCTGCATCACCCACCTCCCGCAAATCGCCGGACTGGGTGGCACTCATTTTCGTGTCCACAAGACGGTTGCAGATAAAAGAACCCAATCGACAATCCAGGAACTCGACTACGACCAGCGGGTCGAGGAAATCGCCCGCATGTCCGGCGGAGAAAAAATCACAAAAGCCACGTTGGAACACGCCAAAGAAATGATAAAATGATTCTGTGAATGCCTGATTAAAAAACTTCTTTAAATCGCTCCTCCAGTTTTCCATTACCCTGCCTTAACTTCTTCTCAACCAGAGCAGTTTCGATTTCTCCGCACCATCTGTTCAAACCTTAATTATCCAACAACCCCCCTGGAGAAACTTTCCCATGACGCCCCGAATCCTCTTCACCGCACTGTGCCTGATACTGCTCCTGCAATCCAGCGCATTGGCTGCGGAATCGTCTGAACAAAAAGCCCGGCAATTCGTTGAAAAAGGAACCGCGCTTATCAGCCAGGGGGAATACAAAAAGGCACTGGATGATTTTAATCGAGCCCTGAGTGCCGACCCGTACCATATTGCGGCGCGTGTGCACATGAGCGATGCGTACGCAGCACTCAATTCAAACGGCGATGCCATCAGCGTCCTCAAAGAAGCCCTCAGCATCGACCCGGAAAACCCGGCGGCCCATCTCAAGCTCGGCAAACTGTTCAGCCTCCTCAATCGTGATGAGGAAGCTGCCAGGGAATTTGAACAGGCATCACAACTGCTTCCACGATCCTCGGAAGCCTGGCAGGGCCTGGGAGACAGTTACATCCATTTGGGCAATATCAAACCCGGCCTTGCCGCCTTGCAAAAGGCTGAGGCACTGGAGCCGGAACGACCCGGATTGCAGGAGGCTCTTGGTCGGGCCTACGGAAAATCCGGTGAACACGAAAAAGCCGCCGACGCATTCAAGCGCGCCGTGACGATGAATCCCGACTCCGCCCCGGCCCACTACAACCTGAGCGTTGCCTACGTCATGCTCAAGCGTTATGAAGAAGCCGTGCATCACGCGCAACGGGCGGTCGTCCTCAATCCGGAATACGATCTGGCGTTCAACAACCTCGGTCTCGCACACCGCCAACTGGATCACAAAGGGGCTGCTGTCGAAGCCTTTTCCAAAGCGGTGCGACTCAATCCAAAAAACCTGCTGGCGCGCTACAACCTCGGCAACCTGCTGCTCGATCAAAAGCAACTGGTGAGAGCGGCGCAAGAGTTCCAGGCCATCATCGAAATGGAACCGGGGTTGCCAGAAGCGCACTACAAACTGGGCATCACCTTTCTGGAAGGGAAAAATCCGAAACTGGCCGCCAGTGCTTTTGAAAAAGCCTTGCAGCTCAACCCCGGTTTTGCGGACGCGAAAAATGCCCTGAACACGGCGCGAAAATTACCCGGTGGCGGCACTCCGGAAACCGTGGTCACACAAATGAATGCACCATCGCCCGAAAAACAACCGGAAATTATTGCAAAGGCTCCTGCGCCCGCACCGGTAAAAACCCTCACACCTGACCCACCAAAAGTATTGACCAATACCCGTCAGCAGATCACCACCCAGCCTGAAACAATCAACCCGCCTGAAGAAGCACCCAAACAGGACTGGCTGGTCAAAGGAAAAAAACTGGAAGCCGATGGAAGGCTTGAAGAAGCGGGAAAGGCCTTTGCAGAGGCGGCCAAAGCCGAACCGGGCAATGCCGAGGCCCACATGAACCTGGGAGTCCTGCTTGAAATGCTGGGCCGACCGCAAAAAGCCCTCAAGGCATTTGAGAAGGTAGTCAGCTTGTCACCGAGGGCCGCAGGAGCCTGGTACAACCTGGGCCGCACCCAGGCATCACTCGGTCATGCCAGCGATGCTGTGCAAAGTTTTTCAAGAGCCGTTGAGATCAATCCGGACTATGCCGAGGCGCATCTCGGGCTCGGACTGATGTACGATCAGATTGAAGACGGAAAGAAAGCCATCACGCATACACAAGGCGCGCACCGTCTGTTTCAGGCAGCAAGCCGTAAAGACCTCGCCCAAATGGCCCAAAAAAGCCTCAGCGATTTAAAAATAAAATATGGGAATGAGTGATTTCAATAATTGGGTTTTGCTCTCCATCACCATTCCCTGACAAAAAATGCTGATTGAAAACAAATTAGAAATTTATGCGCCTCAAGACCGTATCTGGCAGGCAACGATAGATATTGAAAGCTGGCCAAAATGGTCGCCCGCCATGGAAACAATCAAACGCGAAGATACCGGTGAATTTAAATCAGGAAGTTCCGCTCTCATCAAACAAAAAGGAATGCCGGAAACACGATGGACCGTGACCGAGATCAATGCGGGAAACAGTTTCACCTGGAAGGGCAAGGCCCTGGGTATTAATATGACCGCCACGCATACCCTGACTCCTGGCGAAGGTGCGGTGACCAGCCTCCTTAGAATTGAGATGAAGGGGTTGCTGATCACACTGTTGGGTCCAATTATGAAATTCCTCGTTACTAAAAGTTTAAAAGAGGAGAATCAGGGGCTGAAACAGTTTTGTGAAATTAGCGAGAACAAAATTTAAGCTTTTTAGGAATTGAAATAGTTAAATCGTGATTCTCAATTTTGGCCGGACATGAAAGGTTTTTCCTGAAGACCAAGCTCTGCCTTGATTGCCCCAATCAGTTTGGCAATATTAAAAGGTTTAGAGATGTGGCCCTTGAACCCTGCGTCAAGAAAGCGCAAATTATTTTTCGAATTTTTCGACGAGGTATTTCGAGTAATCAGAAATGGACAAGATTCCCAATAACTGGTCTCCCGCCGTAACGACTAAATGGTGCGTATTGTTATCTCTCATGACTTGAGCCGCTTCTTCCATGCTTTTCTCGCTGTCCATTTTGATGATTGGGAACACCATGATGCTGGATACGGGGGCCGTTGTTGGGTCCAGTTTTTCGGAAACGACTTTCCTGCTGATATCGTGACTGGTAATGATTCCAATATAGTCACCGGACTCTTCCACCAGCAGAGAATGGATTCCGTTGTCATGCATGTAATGCGACGCTTCCAGAATGGTAGCGGAGGGGTGGATGCTCAAAAGAGATTCGGCCATGTAATTCAGGATTCTTTCCATCTTAAATTCTCCAATCAAGACTGTTGTCGTCTATATAAATTCGCCACACAACCACGCAATCCAACGGCCCGGAAGCAAGGCGGTTACCCGCAGACTCCTCTATCTAAAGGTTAAGGGTGTTTTTTATAAAGTAAAGAGGAAGGTTTTTTAGTTTGTTGCCCTTTGACAATTCAAACCACACTCATTTATCGGAAGAATTGGGTTACTTCTCATTTAAAATATAACGTAGGGATCTTCGGATCTCGGTCCACATATTAAATAAGGACCTAATCGGCCCTATAGCTAAAAAATATCATCGTTCACCCAGATCGCCAGCCAGCCGCCCCTCAGGCGAGGGGCTATTTTGACTGGGCCTGTTGGGCGACAGCTTCGGCGGCTTTTGCAACGGCTTCCGGGTCGCCCAGATAATAGTGCTTGATCGGTTTTAAATTTCCGTCGAGTTCATACACCAGCGGGATACCGGTTGGAACGTTGAGCTCTGTGATGTCCGTCTCGCTGATATTGTCGAGATGCTGGATCAGCGCGCGCAGGCTGTTGCCATGCGCACAAATCAGAACGCGCTTGCCTGCCTTGATATCTGGCACAATTGTTTCCAACCAATACGGGACCATCCGCGCCACAGTTTCCTTCAACGACTCGGTACAAGGTCGCTGTTCAGGTGAGAGGTCGGCATAGCGGGGGTCGTTGTTCGGATGACGCTCATCGTCTTCCGCTAAAGCGGGTGGCGGAATATCGTAACTACGCCGCCAGATTTTCACCTGATCGGCTCCATGCTTTTCCGCTGTTTCGGCTTTGTTGAGCCCCTGCAATCCACCATAGTGGCGCTCGTTCAACCGCCAGTCCCGTATAACGGGAATCCACATCAGGTCCATTTCATCGAGC
>JAJDAX010000110.1 GCA_029261615.1 Nitrospinaceae bacterium | reverse complement strand
ACACCGGTTAAGGATGTTACAGATGTTACTCCAGGGTCGTTACTCGGTTGGGGAACTGGCAGAAGCTTGCGAGATTCCAAGTCACATGGCTTCAGAACACCTCCGTTTGATGCAGCATTGTGGTTTGCTTTCAAGTCAGCGTGATGGAAGGCGTAATTATTACGAGGTTGCAGAGCCGCATTTAGAAAGCATTATGGATTGTATCCATAATCGGTTTGGGTAGGCTTTTTTTGGTTAAAAATATCGTAATATCACGATAAATAGATATGAAGGGGAATGCAATGGCTAAAAGTATTTCGACGATCACTCCTCAAGAGTTGGAAAATTTAAGAAAAAGCGGCCAAAAGGTAGATCTGATTGATGTTCGTTCTCCGGCAGAGTACCGTGGGTGTCATTCAGCTCCTGCCCGAAATGTGCCGCTCGATTCACTGGACCCAAACGCAATCATGGAGTCCAGAAATGGTTCCTGTGAAACTCCGCTCTACATTATTTGTAAATCAGGAAACCGTGCACAAAAGGCGTGTGAGAAGTTTGATGCGATGGGTCACTCTCAAATAGTGAACGTCGAAGGAGGCACACAGGCTTGGGAAGAGGCTGGACTGCCCGTAGTTCGGGGTAAAAAGATTTTATCTCTCGAGCGACAGGTCCGAATATCTGCCGGGATTCTCATACTCATTGGAGCGCTGTTGGGCTGGATCATTCATCCTGCTTTCATTGGTATCTCAGCCTTTGTTGGTGCCGGGCTAGTATTTTCTGGAATAACAGATAGTTGCGCAATGGGAATTCTACTGGCAAAAATGCCTTGGAATCAAATATCACAGGAATGTGAAAATGACGAATGCCAGACATGAATGTAGATATTTAAAAGCAGTTAAAAATGAGCAAGAACAAATTAATGGAGCAAAATAATGTTTCTTCAACGCTATTACCTGGAATGTTTATCCCACGCTTCTTATATGGTGGCCGATGAGAAAACGAAAGTGGCCGCTGTAATTGACCCAAGGCGAGACATCGACATTTATGTCGAGGACGCTCGTCAACATGGATTTGAAATCAAACATGTGATTTTGACCCATTTCCATGCTGATTTCGTTGCGGGACATATTGAGCTTCGGGACAGAGTGGATGCCCGTATCTACCTTGGAGCACGTGCAAAAGCAGAGTTTGATTTTGAACCGCTTGGCGACGGGAGCGTCATTGAGCTCGGTGATATTCGACTGGAGGCAATGGAAACACCCGGTCACACGCCAGAGGGAATTTCCATACTCGCTTTTGACAAATCCACAGACGTTAAGAATCCACATGCCATCTTTACCGGTGACACATTGTTCCTGGGTGATGTGGGCCGTCCTGATCTGTTTGCCTCCATTGGAGTAACAGCCAATGAATTAGCAGAAATGCTCTATGACTCGTTGCAGAACAAGCTTCTCAAGTTACCGGATGGAACCCTCGTCTATCCGGCCCACGGGGCAGGATCGATGTGCGGCAAGGCATTAAGTGACGAAGCTTTCTCGACTATTGGGGAACAGAGATTGTACAACTACGCCCTGCAACCCATGACCAGGGAAGATTTCATTAAAATGGTGGTAGCAGATCAGCCTGAGGCCCCGGCTTACTTTGGCTATGACGCTACTTTAAATCAGCAGGAACGTCCAAACCTGGACGAATCAATGAAGGAAATGATGAAAGCCCTCGATCTCAATACGGTTCTTTCTCTACAACAATCCGGAGCCCGGATTGTTGACGTTCGTGAGGCAACGGATTTTGTGGGTGCACATTTTCGCGGGTCAATTAACATCGGCATCGACGGGAGGTTCGCAACTTGGGCTGGTACTATGTTGAATAAGGATGTTCCGATTGTCATTATTGCGGAGGCCAATCGTGTCGAGGAAGCCATCATGCGTCTGGGCCGAATCGGTTTTCACAATGTTAAGGGCTATCTTGAAGATGGAATGGAATCCCTGAAGTGTCGCACTGATCTTATCTCAAAAACACAGCGAATCTCCTCCGCCGTAATAGATGAACTGGAAGGCGAAACTACGATCATTGATATTCGCAATCAAAATGAATGGGGAGGCGGGCATATCGAGGATAGCGTCAACATTCCCCTCAATCATTTAGCAGATCGCCTGGGGGAAGTGCCACTGTCTGGCAATGTGATTGTCTATTGCCAGGGAGGTTACCGGTCCATGATTGCAGCAAGCCTTTTGGAAGAAAAAGGCCGGACAAACATCTTTGATCTGGCGGGTGGTTATCAAGCATGGGTTGCATCGAAACGGCCTGTTACCACATCGACCAAGCAAGCTGAAGGTTGAGATGTTTTTCTCACTCAGCATTTTATTTGGTTCATTCGTAGGTTTTGCCCTGGGTTTAACAGGTGGTGGTGGGTCTTTATTGGCCGTACCGCTTCTGGTATATGGTCTGTCTATTGCTCCACGAGAAGCCTTTGGCATTTCTTTGGCGGCGGTGGGAGCAACAGCGTTGATAGGCCTTGTGCAACGAATACGAGTTGGGGAAGTAGAATTTGGAACCGGTATTTTGTTTGCCCTCGCGGGAATGACCGGGGCCCCCGTTGGCATTTGGTTGGCGGGGAAAATTCCTGAAACAGTTTTGTTGATATTGTTTGCAATATTGATGTTATTTATTGCATGGAAAATGTGGCAAGAAACATCGGAGAAGATACAGAATAAATCTCAGCTAGAATCATCAACATGCCAGCGTGAGGAAAGTGGGGAACTTAAATTCACGTCTCGATGTGCCTTTCTTCTCATGCTTGTAGGGCTGGGAACGGGTTTCCTGTCGGGCATGTTCGGAATTGGTGGTGGGATTGTGATCGTTCCGGCGTTAGTAATGTTTAGT
>JAJDAX010000109.1 GCA_029261615.1 Nitrospinaceae bacterium | reverse complement strand
AAAAACGCTGGTCAAAACTTTTCGCATATAAGGTTTCGAAGCCAAGCCATTGGTGAGGTTGCCCACTCCAATGCTGGTTTTCAGGTCAGGATGAATGGCTTTGATCCGTGGCAGGCAATTTAATGTTTCAACGCAAAAATTCAGTCCTTCCACCGATTCTGATCCGATGGGGTATGCGTTGACATCAATCAAAATCTGGTCGGGAGTCACATTGTGGTTCTCTTGTGCTTGCCGAACAATTTCTGCCGCCAACTCATATTTTTCATCCGCAGTCTGGCCGGGGCCTTCGGGCCCGTTTACCAATGCTACATACACAGGGTGGTGTTGTTTCGTTTGCGACAACACCGCATCCAGCTTGCTCACTCCCGCCTCATATTCTTCCAGGCTGATGGAATTAATAATTGGCCTTCCGGGGTAGGACTCGATAGCTGTTTGCAACGCTTCGACAGAGAAAGAGTCGATGCACATGGCCCCCTTGAAGTCACTGGTCAATTCATAAATTGCTTGCGGTAAAACTTTTTCTGTTTCGACAATGTTGCTATCCATGCAAACGTCAATGATGTCGATACCCAGGTCTTTGACCTGCTCTTCAACAACTTCCTCTAAAACTGCCATCTGGATTCCATCATCGCGTTCAACTGCTTCGCGGACTTTTTTACTGCCGCGAACATTCAATCTTTCGCCGATGCGCACTAATCCATCGCTACTATTAATGGCTACAGCCTCTTGCGGGCCGGATAGAAAAACCTGTTTCTCCAGTTTTTTTCTATTGGGCACCGCCCCTTTCAATCGGGTCGACAAAGCACGAATATGTTCCGGTGTCGTTCCACAACATCCACCAACAATTGATACACCGTAGTCTTTAACAAAACGTTCGACATAATCTGCCATCGCTTCCGGCTCGAGCTTGTAACAGGTTTTTCCATCTTCGGAGATAGGTTGACCGGCATTAGGCACAATGGAAATGGGTAGACTGCAAACCCGACTCAGTTTTTCAACAGTCTTTTCCATCAACTCGGGGCCAGTGTTGCAATTGATCCCGAAAGCAGAAATACCCATGCCTTCTATCGCAACAAGAGCCGCATGAATATCGGTGTTGAAAATTTGCATCTTGGAAAAAACATCGACTGTAACCTGCACCTGCATGGGGATGGACCGCCCTGCCTCCTTGAACGCCCGCCGGGCACCCACCAGAGTCGCCTTGGTTTCCAGAATATCCTGTTGGGTTTCAATGAGAAGCAGATCGGCTCCTCCTTCGAGGAGGCCAGCCACCTGGAGTCGATTATTTTCAACCACTTCATCCCAGGTCGTGCGAGTGAGGTTGGCCTCAGTACTCGACAACACACAATTGGAAGGTCCCATCGACCCCGCGACAAACAAGGGACGACCATCGTAACCCGGGCTCGCCATATGGTCTTCGACTGCCTGCCGTGCCACCTGACAGGCTCTCACATTGATGTGGTGTGTGATATCCGCCAACTCCCCTTTTCTAAGATCAAGACCATTAGGGATCGCTTCGAGATCGGCGGGATTAAATTGAGACCAGTCAAATTCTTTCAATCTTAGCGGTGACGCACCGAAAGTATTGGTCTCTATAATGTTCGCACCGGCATCCAGATAAGCGCGATGGATACCTTTCAAGTCATCCGGACGTGCGAAGGTCAGCAGATCCGTCAGCATACGAAACAGGGATCCGCCAAAAGTAGCGTCAGTCACGTCCAGGTTCTGCACCATGGTTCCCATGGCACCGTCTAGAATTAAAATGTGTTCTTTAAGAGCTTGTTCAAAATTCATGCGTAACCGATCTCAAGTCTATTTAAGGAAATCCTCGGCCCTAAAAGGGGAGGATGGACAATACGTGCTGTTCGGGGGTGCCTTTGGGGCAATCGAAGGAAAACACGACGGTGCATTATAAGGGAATCGGCCTGTGAATTCATCCCGCTAAAAGCGGAAAGGGTGAGTTACAACAAGTCTTCGGGAAGGGTATCCGACAAGATTTTTTGTTTCTCCGGAAGCCTGATCCGGAAAGTAGCCCCTTTTTCAGGTTGGCTGGAGGCGGTGATGCTGCCCCCATGGGCGTCAACAATTTTGCGGCACAGAGCCAGACCAATTCCGGAACCGGTATATCCATCAAGCACCGTATGCAGGCGTTCAAACGGTTTGAAGATTTTTTCCAGATATTTTTCATTAAACCCGATTCCCTGATCCTGGATTTCGATTTCGATTTCCCCATCCTCAAGCTGCTTATGAGAAATGGCAATTTGTGGCGGAGAAAGTTTCTTGTGAAATTTCAGGGCGTTACTCAACAGATTTTGAAACAACTGGTACAACTGCGCACGGTTTCCCTCAAGTGAAGGCAGAGAACTTTTTTCAATCACCGCCTCAGTTTCTTCGATAGTAAATTCCAGATCCACCAGCACCTCACCCAATACCTGGTTCAAGTCAACCAAGGTCAGAGTCCTAACATCCCGACTGACTCGGGACAACTCAATCAAGTCGCGCACCAGGTTTCTTAGCCGACCCGCCGCATCCACCATACGACCCAGATAATTTAAACCTCGCTCATCCAAAACAGGTCCATAACCAGCAGAGAGCTTTTCCCCAAAAGAAACAATTTTGCGGAGCGGTTCCTGAAGGTCGTGCGAGGCTATCGAGGCAAATTCATCGAGGTCTTTGTTGCTGCGTGCCAGCTCTTTAGCATATTTCTGCAGTTGACGCATGGTTTCGCGACGCTCTACGTCGTCAATCCGGACCCAGACAAAATGGGTGATCTTCCCTTTATAATTCCGTATGGGATGAATGGTGACTTGTTCGGAATACAACGCCCCGGTTTTGGTCTGGTTGATAATTTCACCGCGCCAGACTTCACCAGCTTTGAGCGTTTGCCAAAGCTTTGAATAAAACTCTGGAGGATGCTCTCCAGACTTTAAAATCCGGGTGGATTTACCGACAAGTTCATCGTTTGGGTAACCCGAGTTTTCACAAAAACTGGGGTTAACATACTCAATACGCCCCTGATTATCTGTAATCATCACCGCAGTGTGGCTCTGTTCAATAGCGGTAAACATCAGGGAAAGCTGCTCCTGGGATTTTCGGCTGTCGGTGATATCCTCAGAAAATAAAATTACCCCTGCCACCTTGCCATTCATCTCACGGAAGGGAACCTTGTCCGTTCTGAGCCATCGCCGACCTTTAATCGTTTTCCATTCTCCAACGAGACCGAATTTTGGTTTACCGGTCCTGATCACTTCCAGGTCACTCAGGTGGCAATCATCTGCCTCGTCTGGAAAAAATTCCTCCATGTTGTGACCTTCCATATCATGGGCAGGAATACCCACCAAATCTGCCCCAAACTGATTGACCTTTAATATGCGATTGTGGGGGTCCTTGTACCAGATCATTGCTGGAACAGAGTTGAATATGGTGTCGAGGCTGTACCGGGATTCAATCAATTGCTCGTGTTTTTTCTGATGGATGATACACAAAATACTGGTGACCCAGATCGCAAACAGGGCTAAAAACCTGTTGGAAATAACTTTCCAGGGTTCGCCGCCCTCAGGAGAAAGCCACCAGCCAAGCAAGGTCAGGAGGGTACAAAACACAGCCATTTGAATAATGACTGAACGATTTCTGACCAAGAACCCTATTAGAATGACCGCAACGTAAGGCACCCCGGCCGCCACCCCGAGCTCCACCATAAAGTCGATGTAAAATATCAGGAGGGCGAAAGAAACAGCCAGGAAATAAATCAGAAAATCCGGCATCATTTTTAAGTTTGTTTTATTCAAAGCAGTTATTTAAAAGTTTGAATGAAAAAACAGATAAGGGACTTCAACCCTTTATATCCCAAGCAACTTACAGGATTGTTATCCTGATGAAACCTGAAAAAAAATGAGAATTGAAGCATTCGACTTACTCGGGGTTCTATCTTTAAAATAGGGGCACTCCCCCTGAGAATCAATTTTAAATTTTTGGAAATCCATAGGGGGTTTTCCGATCTCCCCAATTTTTCAGGTGGGACAACTCCTAGCGCCTTATTTTATAAAGGGATTTAAGCATTTTTTCTTTCGCCGCTTGACCTTTAAGTCTTTGAAATTTATTGTTTTAGATGTATCATGCTGTGTTCATGGGTGAAAATTCCCCGTCATAAAATACATCGTTGGTTATCGATGCTTTTTGTGCTGACCCGTTTTGAAAATGGGTCGTATTAAGTCCCAAAAATGAAATCCACTATTTAGAGGTCCCCGACATCATCATGGCCATTCGGGAAAAATTAAAACTGGGTGACGTGCTCATCAAGGCCGGAGCCATCACAGAAAAACAATTGATGGAAGCCCTTGCCGAGCAGAAGAAAACCGGGGTTCAGCTTGGCAAGATTTTACTTCAAAAACATTACCTGACGGAAGACGAACTGCTGAAAAGCCTTTCCAAGCAGCTGAATGTTCCTATTATCGACTTGCAGGACGTGAACGCAGGGCAGGATGCATTGAGCAAAGTAAAAGAAAATGTAGCCCGGCGACACAAGGTATTGCCGATCGCTATAAAAAATGGACGACTTCAATTGGCAATGGCCAACCCCCTGAACTTGTTCGCAATTGATCAGGTCACGATTCAGGCGGGTATGGAAGTCGACGTGATGATTACGTCCGAAGGAGATATCGACAAGGGTATCCAGGAATACTATGGAGTTGCCGCTTCCATTCAGGCTGCTGTTAAAAGTCTCGGAGTGGCCGATATGCGACGGGAAAAAGCACGGTCCACCGTTTCAACCCCCGGGTCAAAGCCATTGGCGGGGCAGGATGCAGACGCCCCGGTTGCAAGGCTTGTAGAAGTAATCATTCGGCAGGCACTGGATGATAACGCGAGCGACATTCACATCGAACCTGGCGAAGATACCTTGCGCATCAGATACCGAATCGACGGCGTCTTGTTTGAAGCCACCAATCCTCCCAAGAGTGTGGAGTCGGCATTGATCTCTCGGGTCAAGGTCATGGCAAACATGGACATCGCAGAAACACGGGCTCCACAGGACGGCGGTTTTTCCATGAAAGTCGGTGGAAAGGAAATTGAGATGCGTGTCTCAGCCTGCCCCACCATCTGGGGCGAAAACGTGGTCCTGCGTATTCTCGACCGCAGTAAACTCACGTTGCAACTGGACGACCTTGGGTTGATGAACCAGGGCCAGGAAAAATTCCAGTCCATGCTGAAAAACCCGTATGGCGTCATTTTAGTCACGGGACCCACTGGAAGTGGGAAAACAACTACCCTTTACGCTGCGTTGACTCAGCTCAACAAACCCAACGTCAATATTAAAACCATTGAAGACCCGGTGGAATACAGGCTCGACGGTATTCGTCAAACTCAAGTCAACCCTAAAGCCAATATCACTTTTTCCACAGGACTGCGATCCCTGATGCGTCAGGACCCTGACATCATGATGGTGGGTGAAATCCGGGATCAGGAAACTGCGGAAATTGCGATACAAGCTGCGCTAACAGGTCATCTGGTTTTCAGTACTCTCCACACTAACGATGCCCCCGGTGCCCTGTCCCGCCTTGGGGATCTTGGGATCGAACCTTTTCTTCTGGCTTCTTCCCTTTCGGGGGTGCTGGCTCAACGTCTGGTGCGAAAAATTTGCAAACATTGCAAGGAAAGTTATGAGGCCAGCCCTGAAGAATTGGCCCGTCTTTATCCCGGCGAACATCCGGAAGAACCTTTGACTCTTTATAGAGGTCAAGGTTGCCGGTCCTGCCGCAAGAGCGGTTACAGTGGTCGTCTTGGGATTTTTGAGGTGTTGGTGGTAACCGATACGATGCGGGAATTGATTTTAGAGAAAGCGCCGCCCATGTCCATTCGCGAAAAGGCGATTGAAACACAGCAGATGGAAACTCTGCGTGATGACGGACTGAGTAAGGTCCTGGCGGGAATCACCACTCTCGAAGAACTCGACCGTGTAACGTTTGTCAATTAAAACCGGGAAGGGTTATCCAGAAAAACAAGCCCCTCCCTCGACCGGCACATCAACATGAACAATAAGCCAGCGCCATCCCAGAACTGGATTCGGATCCTCTTCACCAAACGCCTGACTCCCAGTTTGCTGATGATCCTGCCGGTTGTGTTTGGACTGACCGCGTTCGCCTCCGGATTTATAGCACTCATCATCGTTGAACATTTTCTTGGGGGCGAAGTTTTAACCAAATCAGCAGTCCGAGAAGCCATGAGTCTTATACGTATTGAGGTCCTGGCTTTTTCTGTGCTGGGACTCGGGGCAGGCGTGGGAGTGGCCTACGCAATTCTAAAACCGCTCAAACAAATGGTCCGGAACACAAGGGAAACAGCAAAAGGAGATTGGGAAAGTTCTTCGGAAGATATCCCGGGCCTTGAAGACTTGGGAAAAGTAGGCAATGAATTTCGAATGGCCTTAACTTCTATAAGGCAGAACATGGTGGACAGCATGGCCTGGGGTTGGGTCCTGATGTCAAAATCCGGTCACATTGCCTCGATCAACCCCGGTGCGGAATTGATCCTGGGATTGAAAGCTCACGAGCTCATCGGTAAATCTTTTGAAGCCTTGTCACCATCAGTCCAAATGAAAGAAGATCTGCTGCCTCTGGTTTCACGTACCCTTCAAGGACAGCCGGTTACCGTTGGTCGAAAACTGGACATTAAGACATCTGATGGAAGGGCAGTGACCTTGTCATTCACCACCACCCTGCTCAAGGACTTCAATGAAGAAACCCTTGGGGTCGCGATCACTTTTAAAGACCTGACCCGCTCACAGGAAATCACAGAGCAAATGCAACGGACGGATAAACTGGCGGCGATGGGAACACTCGCGGCCTGCATGGCACACGAGGTGCGCAATCCACTCGGGGCCATTAAGGGCCTGGCGCAGTTACTCGATGAAGCGTTTGAAGATGGCGCTTCAGAAAGGACCTACACCCAGACCATGATCAAAGAGATCGACCGGTTAAACGGCGTAGTGACTCATTTACTGGATTTCTCTCAACCCGATGCGTACACCCCGGGGCCTTGCTCAATAAGCGAAATGGTCGCGCAAGCCGTAACGCTTGCCAATTTAACCGCCAGCAATAAAAAGGTAACGCTGCAACAAAACCTGGAAGAAAACCTACCCCCCATCCAGTGCGAAAAGCGACAACTGGTGCAGGTTCTGCTCAATCTGCTTCAAAATGCCGCTCAGGCGGTGGATGATTCTGGAAAGGTTGAAATCAGCGCCGAAACCATCTCGGCTGAATCGGGGGATTGTGTTCTGCTGCGGGTGGCCAATAGCGGGCCTCCCATGGATCCCAAGGTGGCAACGCGTATTTTTGACCCTTTCTTTACCACCAAAAAAGACGGAACCGGACTGGGCCTTGCGATCACAAGTCAAATTGTAAACGCCTATAAGGGACGACTGTATTTAGAAAGTAAAAATGGAATGAACTCCTTTTGCGTGGAGCTTCCGGTGACCTCCAATTGGAACGTAGCCGGTGCGTCTCTCACTTCATCCACCTGATGGAACGTGCACAACCATGGCAGCACCACGTATTCTGATTGTAGACGATGAAGACAGCATGCGTTTTTTTCTGTCCGAAGCGATGAAGAAAGAAGGCTATCCCTTTGCCACTGCCGCCTGTGGTGAGGAAGCCCTGAAACTTTTGAATGAACCCGGTTGCGGGGTGGCCCTGGTGGATTACAACATGCCGGGAATGAACGGACTCGAAACCTTCCGCAAGATCCGTGAAATGCATCCGGATATCGTGGTGATTCTGATGACCGCATTTGCAACTCGTGATCTGGCCATGGGAGCAATCGAAGAAGGGGTTTTTGATTTTTTTTCGAAACCTTTTGAAATTACCGAGATGCGCATGGTTATCCGACGTGCGATTGAGCGATGGCAATTGCAGACAGAAATTCTTGATCTGAAAAGTGACCTTGGAGAAAAGTTTGAGACGGAATCCATTCTGGGAGAAAGCCCGTCGATTCACGAAATCAATGAGCGAATCCGCCAGGTGTCGGTCAGCGCGGTTTCTGTTTTAATTCTGGGCGAATCGGGAACGGGTAAGGAACTGATTGCCCAAGGCATCCACAACAATAGCCCGAGGAGAAATGGACCGTTTGTAAAAGTCAACTGTGCTGCCATTCCCCACGATTTACTGGAGGCTGAATTTTTCGGACATGAAAAAGGTGCCTTCACTGGTGCGCATAAAATGAAGCGCGGAAAATTTGAACTGGCTGAAGGCGGCACCCTGTTTCTCGATGAAATAGGGGATATGCCCGCCACCACACAGATGAAAATTTTAAGAGCATTGCAGGAGAGGGAAATCGAGCGGCTCGGCGGTGAGGAGTCCATCAAAGTCGACACGCGTGTCATTGCCGCAACCAACAAAGACTTGCAGGCAGCGGTTGATCGCGAGGAGTTTCGAGCGGATTTATTTTACCGGCTGAACGTGGTTTCGTTCCAGGTCCCCCCTCTTAGAGAACGGAGGGAAGACATCCCGCTTCTGGTCAATCATTTCCTTGAACTTTACAATGAAAAGTTCGGCAAACAAATCCAGAAAATTTCTGACAAGGGAATGACCCTTTTGGGTCGCTATTCCTGGCCCGGAAATATTCGCGAACTGGAAAACGTAATCCAGCGGGGAATGGTTCTCTCTTACGACAATGTATTGACTGACCAGGATCTCCTGGAAGTTTATCCGGCGCTGGGGGAGAAGGCCAAAACAGAAGCCAGAGGGAAAAATATTAAACTACAAGACGCACTGGAGGACATGGTTTCAGTAGAAGAGAAAAAACTGATCCATGAAGCACTGGTTCAGGAAAAATGGAAACGGCAGGAAACGGCAGACAGGCTGGGCATCAGCCGAAAAAGTCTGCACAATAAAATGAAAAAATACGGTCTCATGAACTAGCCGCCTTGCGATGGGGCCAACTGGCGAATTATGATTAATAAATAATCTTGCTGGAGCGCAATCCAACAGGTTTCCAACTTGCCCTTTCTACAAGCTCAGGGCAAGCTACTCGCAGGGGACCACC
>JAJDAX010000108.1 GCA_029261615.1 Nitrospinaceae bacterium | reverse complement strand
AGCACACCAAGGCCGCCAACTATGGTGGCGCGCTTTTCACTGCTGGTGGCCTGCTGACGTTGTTCGTCCATGGCCTTCTTTAATATCTTGTTGCGCTCTTTCGTATAATCTTCATCGGACAACTTTCCGGACTCGTGCCGCTTGGCAAGCCGTTTCAGTCGCTTTTTCTTTTCAGGGTCGTGAACCTCGATATCCGGGTCTTTTGGTTTTTCCTTGACGGGAGCTTTTGTTGTTTCTGATGTTTCGGTTTCGGCAGGCTGTACAAATAAAGCTTTCAATTGCGGATGTTTCCCGGCGAGGATCCATTTTTTTTCATCCTGGGAAATTTCATCGCTTGCATAAACTTCCCCACGCTGAATTTTTTCCGGCAAGTCGCGTGTGTTCACATTGCGAATTAATTTATGCCCGCGCCGAATCGACACCATCTGCCCGCGTTTGATCTGCTCCTCCGTCGGTTCGGGCCGATCTCGCTGCATGGCCTTCTTGGCCAGATACTCCGACAGTACCAGTCCGCAGACGGAACACACCTCGCGGGGCTTTTGTTCGAAACCACATTCTGGACATTTCATATTGGTATCCGGTTGGTTGAACCTGAAAACTGCCCATCCATCTTCTTGAAATCTTTCCCCTATGTCAAATGGTGACGATAAATTGTCTATCGCCCAAGGGTGGCTTGAAGGCTAAAACACCCTCACCTTGAAAATCTCAAAAGCAGGCTTCCGGATTTCCGGACACCACCGCAAATTCATAAAAAACAAGCGCTAAGCCCCCACTTACCGTGGTAATTTTGGAAAAACAGGGTATAATTGCCCATTCCCTTAGTCCTTTTTCCCACTGGATATCGATGAAATACCTCGTATTGATCGGGGGTGGCCTGAGCGATCAGCCCATTGCCGAAAGAGACAATCAGACGCCATTACAATTGGCGAACACGCCCAATCTTGACAGGCTGGCGCAGACTGGTCGGGCAGGGGCCTACAATCCCCTTCCCGAATCGTTGCCTGCGGGCCCGGAGGTTTCCCTGCTGGGGTTGCTCGGATACGATCCGGTCGAATACGCTTCGGGGCCTGGACATTATCTAGCCAAGGCGCTCAAGGTGCCGGTGGGTGAAGGTGAGATGCCACTGTGTTGCGACTTCATCATTCTGCAGTCCAGTCACAACGATATGATCCTCAAGGATTTCACTGCGGATCGTTTATCTGGCGAGGATTCAGCGACGCTTATCGCGGCCCTGAAGGAGTGGGTTGTGAATGAGGATGTAAGTTTTTATTCAGGAGGTGGACACAACAACCTGATGGTGATGAAAACGGATCCATTTCCTGGCCGTTTGCAACCACCGATGGAACTGGTCGGGGAAGGCATTCGCAAACACATCCCGCAGGAGAAGCCTTATCGGGAGTTGATACATCTAATGAATGAGGCTCAGATTATTCTGCACAACCATCCGCTCAACCGTCAGCGGGCTGCCGATAGCGCCGACGCGGTCAACAGTGTGTGGTTCTGGGGCAACGGTCAATCCAAACCGTTGCCGGAGTTTGAAAAGCATATTGGGAAAAAAGGCGCGGTGATCACGGCTTCCCCGTTGTTCAAGGGTATTGCTCTGGAGGCGGGTATGCACGTCCCGGAAGTCGAGGGCGTTACCGGTTTTCTCGACACACGATACGAGGCCAAGGTGGATGCAACGCTGGCAGCCCTTGAGACGCACGATATTGTTTACACCCATGTGGGTGCAGGCGAACCCGTTTCACTGCAGGGAATGATCGATGACAAGGTCGATGCGATTGAAGATTTCGATGAAAAAATAGTGGGTCCTTTGTTGCAGCAGGCGGAGATGCTGGGCAACGTCCGTGTGCTGGTAACGGAAAACCATATGAGCTCGGTCGATATCATGCGTTACAAAAAAAGTCCGGTACCTTATGTGATTTATCCAGGGCAGGTTGAGGGTGATGCCCCTCAAGGTTTTGATGAGGAGTTGATTTCGAATGGCAATGCGCCGCTGGCAAGCGGACAGGAATTGATCCGATTATTCATTAACGAGGCAGGATGAGTCAGAATATTGTTGTACAAAAATTTGGAGGCACGTCGGTCGGCAGTCCGGATCGCATCCGGCAGGTCGCGAAGCGTGTTGCGGCAACCCGTGCCGAGGGCAAAAAGGTGTTGGTTGTCGTGTCGGCCATGGCCGGGGAAACCGACCGCCTGCTGAACCTTGCACATGAAATGAGTGACAACCCGGAACGGCGGGAGATTGATCTTCTGCTTTCATCTGGTGAGCGCATTTCTGCTGCGTTGTTGGCCATTGCCTTGCGTGACATCGGTTGCCCTGCGATCTCGGTCACCGGTCGGCAAATGGGCTTACTCACGGATAACAGCCACACCCGGGCGCGGATCATTGAAATCGACGGTGAGCGGGTTCGTAAAATTTTAAAGGACAACCATGTGGTGGTCTGCGCCGGATTTCAAGGCGTCAATGAACAGGGTGATGTCACCACACTAGGGCGGGGCGGGTCCGATACTTCGGCAGTCGCGCTGGCGGTGGCACTCAATTCCGATGTCTGTGAAATTTACACTGACGTAAAAGGGGTCTACACCACTGATCCGAGAATCGTGCCGGAAGCGCGCAAACTGGACGTGGTGTCGTTTGAAGAAATGCTGGAAATGTCGAGTCTCGGTGCCAAGGTGCTGCAGATTCGATGTGTTGAATACGCTAACAAATATAAAATGCCAATCAAGGTGCGTTCCACGTTTGATGACGATCCGGGAACGCTGATTTGCGAGGAGAATCCTGACATGGAACAACCGGTCGTATCCGGCGTGATGTGCGCCAAGGACCAGTCGAAAATTACGTTAAAGGGAGTACCGGACCAGCCAGGCATCGCGGCCAAAGTATTTTGTCCGTTGGCTGACCAGGGGGTCTCCGTGGATGTCATTATCCAGAACGTCAGTCAGGAAGGTCACACCGACATTTCGTTCACGTTACCCAAGACGCATCTCAAGGAAGCGATGGAAGTAATGGAACGATCTGGTAAGGAAATTCAGGCGGCGGAGGTGAAAGCCGATTCCCACATCGCCAAGATTTCGATAGTGGGCGCGGGGATGCGCAGTCATGCGGGGATCGCGGCACGCATGTTTGATTCACTGTCGCGGGAGGGCATCAACATCATGATGATAAGCACCTCTGAGATTCGCATCTCCTGCATCCTGGAAGAAAAATACGCGGAGCTTGCCGTGCGGGTTTTGCATGACGAGTTCAAGCTTGGTGAAAATGATTCAGAAAAAACGTCGCAGTCTGCGGAAAACAATTAAGAAGGCTATGTAACATGAAAAAAATCCTCATCTATGACACCACATTACGCGACGGTTCGCAGGCAGAAGATATCGCTTTCACTGTTGAAGATAAAATCCGCATTGCCCAAAAATTGGACGAAGCCGGTATTTCTTATATCGAAGGCGGATGGCCGGGAGCCAACCCAAAGGACGCTGAGTTTTTCAAAAAAATCCAGGAGGTCCAATTTAAGCAGGCCCGACTGGCGGCGTTTGGCAGCACACGCGGAGTCCGCAACAAAACAGAGGACGACCCTAACCTGCGCCAGTTGATTGAGGCGAACACGCCGGTGATCACTATCTTCGGCAAGTGTTGGGACATGCAGGTCACGGAAGCGTTGAATGCCAGTCTTGACGATAACCTGCAAATGGTGGGCGAGAGCGTACAGTTTCTGAAAAAGCACTGCGACGAGGTGATGTTCGATGCCGAGCACTTTTTCGACGGCTGCAAACACAATCCGGATTATGCCCTGAAGGTCTTGAAAACCGCAGAAGAGGCGGGGGCCGACTGGCTGGTTCTTTGCGACACCAATGGCGGGTCCATGCCGTGGGATATCGACGAGCTGACGCGGAAGGTTATTACCACCTGCCGCGCCCGGGTAGCTGTACATACCCACAACGATTCTGAACTGGGCGTTGCCAATGCCCTGGCCGCGGTGCGTGCCGGGGTCGAACAGGTGCAGGGCACGAT
>JAJDAX010000107.1 GCA_029261615.1 Nitrospinaceae bacterium | reverse complement strand
GTAGGCGAACAATCCATTCATTTCATAGCAATAACCACCACGATTCCGGTGGACCATTTTTTCAAAAAGGTGATCCGGTTCCAGTGAAATGGAATGCCCAAGATGAATATCCAGGTTTTCGAAAGGGATGTTCAGGCAATGGCCGACGTGCAGGCCTTGTAGTGTTTCGAGTGAAACTTCAGGAGAATCCTTAAAATGGATCCGTTCAAAGTAGGCATCCAGGTATTGCATTGGGATCATAAGAAGTTGGCGAAAGGAAGTGGCAGAAAGTGGTATGGGTGCGAATTGTCGTTCACCGTAAGGGCCAAAATTTTGTCCGGAAAACTGGCACAGCACCCCAGCCTAACGGAAAATAATGGCGGTGGAAAGGTGGAAATAACTTTTCATAAGTAGGGGGCCTTGTCCTGAATGTGCCTGGATTGGGGAAGAGAGGTGTGAATCTCGAAAATGGTCATTATTCTTCATCGAATAATAACTGGAAGGGGTCAGATGCCTGTGAAAATCTAGTGGAAAATAGATGATAAATGTACGAAACGACCTACATGGCGAAAGCTAGATATCCGGTTTTTCTTACGTTTTTGAAATACGGCTAAATGCACTAAAACCCGTAACCGCAGTCTTTATGGTGGTTTTCTCTACTGCGACTAGTGTTTTCAAAGTTGGCATAGGGCTTGCAGTATAAAAGTTACCGAAAAGATTTGAGCCATTAAATGGGTTTGCCCATTCGATGCAAGTTTTGACTAACGCTAATGCAGGTTGTTTCTTGATCGGAGGTGGAAACATGTTACACGAGGTGCGCATTAAAGAGCCCAACGGATCACTCAAGAAAGTCCTTCCTTCCCAATCGTTGTCAAAGGATTTCTGGAAAAATTTCGATGACTCCGAAAACAGAATCAGTTTGATTTCTACAGGTCAAAAATCGGTTCCAAAATGGGTAAAAAAGAATCTGGACCTGCTTTATCCTGAGACTTTTGAGATCAACTATTATTAGGGACACCTGCCGTAATATTTAAGTAAACTCCATTCTCTAATCTTGCCCTCAGGGCGTTATGCAGGAGCCGGTTTTCCCGGCTCCTGTTTCTTTTTTGATCCAGGTTGGGTAAAGTGTTGCCTGCACCCTAAGCAAGCAGGATTTCCCCATGGCACGACCACAATCAGGGATCGTTCTCCCTCCACTTCTGTACAATCGTACCCAAGTCCTTGAATTATACGACCTCCCGATGACGTCAATGACTGTCGGGCAGTTTTCTGTGATGATTCCCGGGCTTGGTCATCAGCTCGCGCAGGAACATTCGCCAGAGGAGTTGAGAGTCACCGTTGGTTTTGGCTTTATGTACTGGACCCTGGCCTGGCACGGTATGACCCCCCGCCAGTTCCAGCCATTTGAGACATTGGAGTCCGGCGATTTAGAGATCGCCGAAGGGGAAGGTGACCTGTGGATCCACTTTACATCCACCAGTCAGGAGTTGATTAACAAATTGATCAAGAAGGTGGAAAATAACCTGAAGACTCTGGTGAGGGTGATCGAAGATCGTGAATTGCTATGGGATCAACCACCCACGCCAGAAAAGGATTTCCCTGAGAACATATGGATTCCAAATGAGGAACCCGAATTTTCACGCGGCACTTTCATGTTGCAGTTAGAGATGGAACACCACCCCCAGTATTCGAAACCACTGATACGTTCCCTGCATTCTTTGCTAGAGGAACAGGAAGCGGTTGACCGGGTCATGATCCGCGCAATGGAAATTAACGAGGATGAGAAAAAGGGAACCTATCTGCAGTTGTTTCATCAAAATTCAGGTAAACTTGATGCGATTTTGGAAAACTGGTTGGAGGAAGACCAGCCGCACCTGCTCGGTATAGGAGAAGAAGAATTTTCAGCCCGGGCAACCCGGTTTTTTATCCCTTCTCTTGATGTCTTGACCGGGCTCAGGCAAGGCGGCATCCGCATGAACCGGTTCTCCCAGACGCGGCAATGGAAAGAATAAAATTTTTAAATAGAGGCCTATTTTGAGTGAGATAGAAGAATCCCAAAGTCCCATTCCGGATTTGAAAAAGACGGCAGATCAGGAACCTGAAAATACCGAAGCGTGGCTGGCTCTGGGGTACGCTTTTCTGGTTGAACTCAATTTTGAAGAAGCCCTGCCCCCATTCCAGAAAGCGGTCCAGCTTGATCCAGAAAACGCACGGGCTCATTTCGGCCTGGCCAAGGCCTTTGACGGATTGAAGCGGTACGATGAGATGATCGACGCCTTTCAGGAAGCTTCCTACCTGGCTCCGGACTGGGCGGAGTCCCATTATAACCTCGGTTTGGCCTTTATGCTGGTCGGACAGTACGATGATGCAATTTTTCCCTTGGAAAATGCCATTGATGTGCAACCTGATTTGGCAGAAGCCCATAAGGTCCTGGGTGTTATCCATTCCCTCATGGGCAACCAGGAAATGGGCCAAAAATATTCCCTCGAAGCCGCCCGACTCAACCCCTTGTATAAGAAATAGGGGCTTTAATAGCATCTGGTTGGGATCAGGAGTTCCAAAGAGGACCGAAATCTAAAAAAGCCCTTTAAATTTGAAGGATTATCCGCCTTCACGATGCTCTGTTTCTTCCACCCTGAAGGTTGACAGTACCCCAAAATTTAGATAAAAAGGTTTGATTCAAAAGCGATAATCCGGGATCTGGTGGAAAGTGGTTTTTGCTTACTGACGGCCTTTTTTGAAACACGTGAGTGAGTTTTTTTTCGGAACCATTTGATCCATAGATTCTGGACTAACAATTGCCCGGACTGAGTCCCTTGAACCCGGTTTTTTAATTGCGGGAAAAGGGTTGATGGCAGTGCCTTATGCTATTGAGCTCAGGCTTTTCGGGCGATTTAAACTATCAGGTGTAAACCCTGTTTCTGTAGCGGGTTTTTAATTTACATGGCGAATCCACCCAAAGGCGTTGCGCAAACACTTACCGATGTCCTGACCAACCTTCA
>JAJDAX010000106.1 GCA_029261615.1 Nitrospinaceae bacterium | reverse complement strand
GATTTACCATTTTTCTTGCCAAAATTGGGTTAGTGTCCGGAATACCCCCAAATTTTATTGATTAAAGGCATATTTGGGCCTACAATATGTGCTTGAAATTCAATAGCTTACAGTGTCTTCGGTAAAGATCGTATACTGGGGCAAAGCTCGATAGTTTCGCATCCCCAATCTTGTAACGCAAAGGTCAATTATGGGTCTGACATTTCAAGAAGAGATCGCTCATAGAGCAGCGCTAATGGAAATTCGGCTTGAGCGGAAGCGCGCTTTACGCGAAATGTTTGAAGGGACCACGCTCATCCGCAAGAGTTTAGCGGACGATGCGAAAGAAGCTTTCAAGGCTGCAAAGAAAGCTAAAAAGGCTATTGAGAATGTTCCGGGCATTAGTGTTCCAGACCTCAACAATCCCTTTGGAAATTTAAACCTGAATTTACTTAAGGGGATTGATCTAAAAAAGCTCATTAAAATAAAGCTTCCCGGGTTAAACGTTCCCGACTGGGATCTCGACCTCATACCTGACATAAACATCGGAGACATTCCCGGGATCAACCTTCCCGATATCCTGCCCAACCTCAGGGGGATATTGAAACACCTCGATCTTTTACCGGATATATCCCTTCGGCTCTTGGCATGGCAGATCGGGGTCAAGTTTCCACACATCCAATTACCCTCCGTCGCGTTTGATCTCAGTAATATTTTCAAATTTAGTCTTCCCGACATTTTTCCTGGCATCAAACTGGCGTACCCGGATTTTTTTGACATCGATATCAGCGTCGATCTACCCAACTGGTCCATACCGGATGTCTCGTTACCGAATATGGTGCCCCCGATCAATATTGATCTGCCTACCATCGACTTGCCATCTCTGGAAATACCGGGCCTCGATATTCCCAATCTTTTAAAGATTCCCGGATTCAGCAAAGTTCTAGGGCTACTAGTCGAATTGTTCGATGTGGTCGATCTGCCAGACGTGATCGGTGAACTGGGACTGGATTTTATACAGGACTTCATCTCCTCTGCCCTTCCCATTATTCAACAGGTGAAAAGTGGATCTAAAGCTGCCAATAGTTGGCGGAAAGCCGCGCGGGACCTGCATAAAGCCGTACGTACTCATAAAAAACACAGAAAATTCGTTCTTCCGGGAGACGCACGCAATGCAGTCGACGCTCTCAGAACTCTGCTGAAACAAAGTTCAGCCGAACACGCCACACGGGCGACGATTGAAACGGCACAATTTGCTGTATCCACCGCAGGGCTTTTCGCTGACCTTGGTGGAGCGACAGGGCCTGCCACTTCCGCCGCTGCGGCCTGCGCAAAAATGTGTCAGAAAATTGTACTATTCGCGATGGAATACAACCAGATGAAAAAGATAAATCATATTTTGAAGACAACAAGTGGGGAAACGCTTACATCAGACCTCTTTGAAGTATCCCCTTTGCTGGGGTGCTATTTCCTGGCCAACAACACGACCAGCAACGTGTTGAACGTACTCTGCAAGGATATTCTTACCGACAACTGGATGACCGATGCCGAACGAAATAAAAAGAAACATCTCGATCCACTCATCAAGGATTCGCAATCGTTTATCAATAAATCGCGATATGTCCTGCAACCGATCCGCCAGAACAAAGGCATGTTTGTTGAAAAATCCACTTTCGCAAAACTGAAAGCCCGCGCCGCTCTAGCGTTCAAGAAAAAATTTGGAAGAGCTCCCTCCAATGCCACAATCTCAACTCACGATTACATAGGCAAGTAAACCTGTAAGGACTAAATCATTGCCCACGCGTAAACTCCTGATCTCTGGTGCCAGCGGATTTGTCGGCGGTTTTTTGCTTGAGAGACTTCAGGAAAATGACACCCATTCCATAGTCGCCCTGCATCACAGAAAAATTCCCGCTAATGAGAGGCACTTGCATAGTAATTGTTTAACCTGGTCCAAGACCGACCTCGCCTGCGATGATCTCACCGAACAAGTCCAGGGCATCGACACGGTGTTTCACCTTGCTGGAAGTTTTTCCCTAAGTGAAAATGTATCCGACCAGCAAATGATGGAACGGGTCAATGTCGAGGGAACCCAGCGATTAGCTGAAGCCTGCAAGGCCGCGGGTGTCCGTCATTTTATTTTCACCAGCAGTGTCGCCGCTTGTGAAGAAAACTCATTTTACGGAAAAACTAAAAAATCCGCCGAAGATTTGTTACTTCCCATGGTGGGGGGTGGGTTTAATGTGACTATTCTTCGCGCGACCGCTTTGTTCGGCGAGCACCATCAGGGAAGTCTTTACGAACTGGCCCGAACTATTCAAAACGGGCGCTTCGTCATTTTTGGTAATGGAGAAAACCGGGTCAGCTTTTATTACATAAGAGATTTTGTGGATGCCCTTGTTTCGGTGTCGAATAATCCAGATACTTTCGGCAAGGTCTTGCTTGCCACCGATACACCTTGTTCATTAGATGAACTTTCCAGCATCGTGGCCAATCTGGTGGAATATAAAAAAACCATCCCTCATTTCCCCAAAGTGTTCGGTCGTGTTCTTGCCGGAGCTTGCGATGCGGTGAATTCTCTTACCGGTGCTTCACTGCCTTTGTCTACCAGGCGATTTAGGGCCATGGTGCAGGATGTCCAATATTCCGGTGAAGATCTCTACCGAACTTTAGGAAACTCTCCCGCCTATGGCTTAAAAGAAGGTCTAAAGAGAACAATTCAATCGTATCGTACTGCCGGGCTCCTTTGAAACTCTAAACAAATTCTGGTATCCAATACAATCTTTCCGGAATGCTTGTGGATGACAGCTTGAATAAAACAGAGCATACGAAACGGAAACGAATTGGGTTTGTCACGACAGCACCCATTTCAATTAACGCCTTTTTGCGGCCTCATGTCGAGGCTTTGAAAGCGGAGCATGACATCCTGTTGGCCTGCAACGGACAAGCGGACGATCTTGACGGTCTGGTTTCTGATAATGTGACATTTCATCCCGTTCCGCTCGAAAGAAAAATTTCTTTTCTTCAGGATTTAAGCGCTCTTTTTCATTTGTGGAGACTGTTCAGAAAATCCCGTCTGGATAGTGTTCATTCGATCACCCCCAAGGCCGGTTTGCTTTCGATGCTGGCGGCCAGGCTGGCCGGAGTCCCGAACCGTTTCCATACTTTTACGGGTCAAGTGTGGGTTACCAGAAAAGGATGGGCCCGACAGCTCTTGAAGTTTGCAGACCGATTGATCGCGTGGAATGCAACTCAGGTTCTGGGAGACAGCCATTCCCAACGCAGGTTTCTGATCGACCAGAATATTGTGGATGAACAGAAGATCGATGTTCTGGCAAAAGGTTCCATGGCAGGCGTGAACCCTGAACGCTACCAATTCAATTTCCAAGCCCGACAAGACCTTCGTCGAGAGCTTGGAATTGCAACGGATGCAGTGGTTTTTATTTTCCTCGGACGGTTGACACGAGACAAGGGTTTGATGGATCTCTCAATCGCGTTTTCACGAGTGGCAGAAAACAATCCAGACTGTCATCTATTGGTCGTTGGACCGGATGAAGAAAATATAGAAGCAGAATTGCTTGCCTCTATAAATTCGGTAGCGGAACGGGTTCATAGAATGGGTTTCACCTCAGTTCCAGAGCGGGTGCTATCGGCATCCGATGTGATTTGCCTGCCGAGCTATCGAGAAGGATTTGGGTCTGTATTGATTGAAGCCGCCGCCGCTCAAGTGCCTGCCATCGCATCGAAAATCTATGGTATAACCGATGCAGGAGAGGAAGGGGTCACGTATCTTCTTCATCCGCAGGGCTCTATCAAGGAATTGGCTGATGCGATGCAATTGCTGGCAAACGATGCAGAACTTCGTCGCCAAATGGGGATCGCGGCAAGGGAACGGGCCATCGCCTGTTTTTCTGAGGAACAGGTGACCCGTGCGATGGTCATTTTTTACCGTGACCTGACAGCTTGATGCACTAAAAATGAAACGGATATTCGACATAGTGCTGACAACCCTGGGATCCATCGCGATTTTCCCGATCCTGACAGGATTGGCAATCCTCATCTATTGTAAAATGGGTGCCCCGGTTTTATTCAGCCAGTTCAGACCTGGACTTAAAGGGAAACCCTTCAGGATTTTCAAGTTCCGGACCATGGAAGACAAATTCGATAGCGAAGGAAACCTGATGCCGGATGCGGAACGATTGACACCTATCGGTAAAATATTAAGACAGAATAGCCTTGATGAACTGCCCGGTTTGTGGAACGTGATTAAAGGAGAAATGAGTCTTGTCGGGCCGCGTCCCCTCTTGCTGGAATACCTGCCCTTGTACACAGCAGAGCAGGCGAGGCGACACGAGGTCCGGCCCGGTATTACCGGTTGGGCGCAAATCAATGGACGCCATGACCTCACCTGGGAAGAAAAATTTGAGTATGATGTCTGGTACGTCGACAATCAATCCTTGTGGGTGGATATTAAGATCCTCTGGACCACAGTGTGGAAAATAATCTTGCGACAAAGGATTTCCGAAGAGGGCGAGGACACGATGCCAAAATTTAAGGGCTCAACAGGGTAAAAGCTTATGTCGGTTCAAAAACTGTTTGGAGTGTATGGCGCAAATGGAGCGGGCCGAGGCGTTTTACCGGTTGCGCGCGAAATGCTGAAGGCTGAGGGAGGCGATACGAGCACACGTCTTGTCTTCATAGACGACAAACCACAATCGGAAATGGTAAATAACACTCCGATTTTAACCTACGAACAATTTATTGAATCGCCCGAGCAAACTAAATCTGTTTGCATCGCCATTGCCAATTCGAAAGTCAGGGAAACGCTTGTTGCCCGCTGCCAGCAGGATGACTTGAGCTTCTTTTCAATAAGAGCGCAGAATACGGTGGTGATGGACGCGGTTGAAATCGGAGAAGGCGCTATTGTGTCTCCCTTTGTGACGTTCACATCAAACATAACAATTGGCAAACATTTTCATGCCAACCTTTATTCCTACGTTGAGCATGATTGTGTTATTGGCGATTTTGTAACGTTTGCGCCGGGCGTTAAATGTAATGGCAATATCGTAATAGAAGACCACGCTTATCTCGGTTCAGGTTGCGTCATCCGACAGGGTACACTGGGGAACCCTATGGTGATTGGGAAAGGTGCCGTTGTGGGAATGGGGGCGGTAGTCACCAAAAATGTTCCGGCGGGAGCAACGGTGGTGGGCTGTCCGGCAAAACCTATCTCCTCATCATAATATTTCAACGAAAAAGAAATTCACGAATTGTACGGGACTCTTATTGAATTATGTTGAACACTCCGTTTGAAGACTGGCCCAAATTTTCCAAAGAAGAAGCAGACGCGGTTGCAAAAGTACTCCGCTCGAATCAGGTCAATTACCACACGGGAAAAAAAGGCCGTGAATTTGAAAATAAATTCGCCAAATGGTGCGATGCCAAGTATGCAGTCGCTCTCTCCAATGGCACGGTTGCGCTGGAACTGGCCTTGAAAGCGTTGGGAGTGGGTCCTGGCGATGAAGTGATTGTCTCGCCCCGAACTTTTGTGGCGTCAATCTCCTGCATCGCAGCCGTTGGCGCAACACCTGTGTTTGCCGATGTGGATCGGGATTCGCAGAACATTACGGCTGAAACGATTCAGCCCGTTGTTACCGGTAAGACTCGCGCCATCATTTGTGTTCACCTTGCCGGTTGGCCCTGCGAAATGAATCCTGTTTTGAAATTGGCCTGGAAACATAACCTGAAAGTGATTGAGGATTGCGCGCAGGCTCACGGCGCACGCTATAAAGGAGTGCCGGTTGGGTCGCTTGGGCACATTGCGGCATGGTCTTTTTGTCAGGACAAGATCATGACCACCGGCGGTGAAGGTGGGATGGTCACCACCAACAATAAAAAACTATGGTCGCAGATATGGTCATTGAAAGACCACGGCAAAAGCTGGTCCGCCGTGAATGAACGCAAGTATCCGCCGGGCAATGGTTTTCGCTGGGTGGTCGAATCCTTTGGAACCAACGGGCGATTGACCGAAATGCAATCCGCTGTCGGGTTGATTCAACTTGGTCGAATGAAAGAATGGAAACGCAAGAGGCAGGA
>JAJDAX010000105.1 GCA_029261615.1 Nitrospinaceae bacterium | reverse complement strand
TCCGCCGAGCTCGATAAACGAAACCACCATCACCGAAAGCAGGATCAGACAGGTCAGCAGCCACACGCGGCGAACTTCCGGCTCGGAAATCTGGAGTCGCCAACTCGTCCAGCGAGGCGACTCGACAATGATTGCGCAGACAGTGGCAGGAATAATCATCCCTGCATACATGCCCCAGAACAGTAAAGCACCGCCGATCAAAAAAGGAGGTGGTATCATAACCGCTTCAATCCTTCCTGAATCTCGCCAACGGTAGCCACATGAAACCGGTCTGGTAATTCCTGCATAGGTCCAGGGTCCAGCGGGACCTCAGGCTCCTGTTCTTGAACTACCACCACTGTGACGGGAATGTATTTTGATCTTAGGAACCGGACCAGGTCCTGCCGTTCCTTATTCCATTCCAACAAAACCAGAATGCAACCACTCATCATTCCTGTTCTTTCCTGAACTTGTTTTGTCAGAAAAGAAAAGCGTTGTGTAGAGCAGCTTTCAACCGAGGCGAGGATCTCCAGCATGCGTTCGGCGCTGCCCAGGCTCCGGCCAGAGGTGAAACAATAAGCCTCGGTGCCGATAAACATCAGATCGAGCAGAGAATCCTGCAGGTCTATATTGTTGACGAAGGAAGCCGCGATGGAAACGGCATCTTCAAAGGCTGGTGATTCTTCATCTTCGGTAAAAGTATCCAGGACGAGTGCCTGCCGAGAGAAAAATTCATCCTGATACTGTTTGACCACCGGCTGACCGGATTTGGCCCAGGATCGCCAGTGGATATCACGCAACGGGTCTCCTGGCCGGTAATCACGCAGGCCAACAAACTCTTCGCTTTCACCAACGTGCGAGGCCAGTGTTACACCATGCGGCTGATGATGCCGCTTGCCTGGAAGCTGAATCGGAGGAATGCGATACATTTTGGGTAGGATAAGAAGGGACTGCTCCTGCTCAAAAGGTTGCAGAAACCTGAGAAGGCCAAATGGATCGCGCCGGGCCAGATATAGCTTTTTGAAACGATGGTAGCCACGCTTGATCGCCCTGAGTTCCATATGCGCATCACCTGCCTCACCCGATTGCAGACTGGGAACATGACTTTCATCCACCAGCACGCGTCGACTTTGCCGAAGCTTTTGAAACCACTTTTCAAGTCCACTTCTCTTTTTTTTCGAACGGCCTGTTTTAACCCTGGGATACTTTTTCAAGTCCAAATCTTTTTCTGGAAGCAGGTGGGATTGATCTTCCAACAGGGTGAGACCCGAAACGGAGGAGTTCGAAAGGTTCCGGACGCGAATCGGATAGCGAATTGTATCCCCTGCTGAAACCCAGCGCGGCAACTTGCGTTCAACATCTAAATTTTTACGGAAGGAAAAACGGCTAAGCCAGGCAACGGAAAACAGCACGGACAATAGGGAGAACACCTGATACATGTGCGTCGAACCTGGAGCGAGCCCGAGGTTGCCCGCTATGGCCCATCCACCCAACGCCACAAGACCTGCTGGCGTGAAATGTTTTTGCATCGACAGGACAAAAACGCCGGCGCGATGGCAAATGCGGTATGTGAATTTGTGAGACACGGAAAAGAGTTACACGGGAACGGGAATGGTTTCGAGAATGCCCTGCACGATTTCCCTGTTCTCCCGCCCGGAAAAACGCGCCTCCGAATTCAGTACCAGCCGGTGTGCAATCACGGGTACCGCCATGGCACGGATATCTTCCGGCCGAACAAAGGGTGAACCTTCAATCAATGCCCGCGCCTGCGCAGTTTTCATCAATGCGAGGGAAGCACGCGGACTGGCTCCCATCTGCACACCGTCGGCGGTGCGCGTCGCGGTGACAAGATCCACCGCGTAACGTTTGAGTTCATCGCTTATCCTCACCGACTTCACCTGTTGTTTGATCTGCAGAATTTCATTGCGTGTGATGCAGGGCGTGAGGTTTTCCAACGGATGTCCAAGCAACTGATCGCTCAACATGCCAGTTTCTTCTTCTATCGAAACGTAACCAAGATTGAACTGGATGGCGAAGCGGTCCATTTGCGCCTCTGGCAACGGGTAAGTGCCATGAAACTCCACAGGATTTTGGGTCGCAATGACAAAAAACAATTCACCAAGGAAACGTTTCTTGCCATCGACCGTCACGTGTCCTTCCCCCATCGCTTCGAGTAAAGCGGACTGGGTGCGCGGTGAAGCGCGGTTGATTTCATCGGCAAGCACAATGTCGCCAAACACCGGGCCTTCGTGGTAATGAAATTTCTGATCGGACTGGCTGAACACTGAAACACCGACGATGTCGGAAGGCAGCAGATCTGGCGTGAACTGAATGCGTTTAAATGTAGCGTCTATGGATTGCGCCAGCGCTTTTGCTAGCGTCGTTTTGCCGGTGCCAGGATAATCTTCCAAAAGCACATGACCACCACTGATGAGGGCCACCAGCAATTTCTGGATGGAATCTGATTGACCACGCATCACCTTTTCAATATTGCCGGTGATCCGCTCGAAAGCCTGCAAAGTCGCTGTAGAGAGAACGGGGTCCATGGTGTTCTTTCCGAAAAAGGTTCAGCCTGTTTGCAAACAGGATAGCGACTGTAAAACGTTCTTTCAATAGAGGTGATTTTAAACGGGGTTTTTCAACATTTTTCGATAGGGGAAATGACTTTTCTGAAATTCAAATATTATATTATTTGGTTATAAGTCCCGCACACCTTCATAACTTTTTATTGCCCAACGAAGTTCACAGGATAAACGTAAACCAGATACAGGTAAAAGAACGCCAATGATACGGTCAAGATGGAGAGTCCTACCACGCTGGATTTTAATTTCAATCCTTCAGCACTGATCTCAACCTGATGCTGTTCCTTCTCACCCTCTTTCTTGGCCTTGCCTTCTGCTTCCCTTAGCTTCTCTGCATCAATGCGCATAGTGACCTGCACCCAAGTCAGATATAACCCCATCATGACAATCCCAAGTACGACGGCAAATATGATGAGAGAGGACCAGTAATGAAAGGAAAATGTATCCCTGGCGATTTCGATTTTATAGATCTTCCAATCGTGATAAGCCTGCAAATACTCTTCGTCGAGAACGAGGAGTTTATCGTTTGGAGCAGGCTGACCAACTGCGAGAGGTTGGGAGTCGTTGTTTTTTGATTCTTTGGTCCTGGATTTTAAAACCTGTTCAATCAAAGCTCTGTCGTGCGCGCTAAGGGTAGCTGCGCTCTTTTCCTTATTCTTGACTGCCGCCTTTTCCTTTAACACTTCACTGATAAGATCCTTATCCCGCTTGCTGATCGTCGGTGTATTCTGTTGTGCCAACGCGGGGAAAACGACCGCGCCGGACACGATCAGGGTGGCCATAAAAAATACGAATAGGGTGTGAGGTTTATTCAAGGTCATTCTATTTGCGACTCCATATATTTATGAATATAACTTGCAAGAAGCCGGAGTTTTTCAAGGTCGGCATTCTCTGAATCTATTTCCAGGATACCGAGGATCAGTTCATTCTCTTCAGGCTTGATGATCTTTAAAATCGCTTCCAGATCTTTTTGTAACAGTTGTAAATCAGCCTGGCCCGCTTCCGCATTTTCTGCCGTCGCTTCAGCGCTGGACGGTTCACTCATAGAAGTCTGCGGCGCATCTCCTGAGACATGAGGAGTATCCTGATTCTGGTTCTGCGCCAGCACTTGTTTCAACAGGTCAATCACATCATCATTTGAAGCGTCGCCCCCATTTTCCTGCTGACTCTCCGGCGTATCGACAGGCGCAATCACCTGTTGATGCGATTCTGTCTCCAGCGGCCCATCTGGCGGATCAATAGGAGCTACATACTGGTAGGGAACGAAGTTTGTGTCTGGAGCGTCGAGCGGAGGAAGGGTCTGGTGAGAATTTTTGTTTGGAATTTTTAAACCGGGCATTCCTGGTTTTGTGATTCCAGGTTTATTTTGACCGGGAATTATCTTCCATTTTTTATCCACCAAAGTTTTTTTCGGTTTTATTTTGGAGGACTGGGTTTTACCAAGCACTTTGTTTAAGTTGGTCGTGCTTTTTTTATTGAGCTTCGTCGTCGCTTTCAGCGCTTTGTTGACCTTTAATGATTTTGAACTTGAACCAATTTTCAGTTTTTTGCTGGAACT
>JAJDAX010000104.1 GCA_029261615.1 Nitrospinaceae bacterium | reverse complement strand
GTTTTCAAGCTCAAGGGCTGCCAGAACTTTTTCACCCATCTCCGCTTCTGGGACCAGCTTTACAGCATCTTCGAGGCTGATTTCCTGTTCCGGGTCGTCGACAGTTTCGACCACCGTTTTTTCGGTGAGAATCTGAACTTCTCCGGTTTCTTCAGAAAAGTTACCCTTGAGGGTCTCGATGTGTGGGAACCTTTTTCGACCCGCAGCCTCGACAGCCGTTTTCAACGCTTCAATCAAGGTATCGCGGTCAATGCCTTTTTCACGGCAGAGAATGTCAATGTTGTTGAGAATTTCGAGGTTCATTCGTTATATCTCTATTTCCAGTTTTGCTTTCGCAATGTTATCCAATGGGATCTCATAATGGGTCCCTTGTGCATCCAGGAACAAAACGCCTTCCCGGAAGTCTTTGATGGTTCCCTTGAAATTTCTGCGGGTTTCAATAGGAGCGAAGGTGTTCAGTTGGATTCGCCGTTCTTTATATTTAATGAAATCCTGTTCTTTCTTTAAAGGCCGATCCAGTCCCGGCGAGGACACTTCAAGACAATAGGCATTGGGTATCAGGTCGTCAATATCAATGAGGTCGCCAACCTGATGGCTCACCGCAGTACAGTCGTCCACAGTGATGCCGCCCTCTTTATCGATAAATATTCTAAGGACCCAGCCCTTTCCTTCGCGCCTATATTCTATATCAACCAGTTCTAATCCAAGATCTTCGAGAACAGGTAGGATCACACTTTCAACTGTTTGTACTACGGAAACTTTTTGCATGGCATGTCCCAAGGGACGCCATTGATAATTTTTGAGGCGAAATAGGGGGGCGCCCCGCCCACATCAGCAAGTCCCAAAAAAAAAACGGGCTTAAGCCCGCATCCGCAGACCTGCTGATTTTGTGGAAATTCTACCGGAACGCAGTCCCGGTTTCAAGGAAAAACGGGATTTCTCTAAATCGTTGGTTTACAAAGCTTTTATCAGGTCTACCAAACTGCCTAATTGGTCTGGATAGGGCATGGACCGGGATTCGCCGGTTTTTCGGAATTTGACCTCCAGATTACCCGCTTCCAGATTCTTGGGGCCGATCACTATTTGTACCGGAATGCCTGTTAATTCAGCATCTTTCAGTTTTGCACCGAGGCGATCTGTCCGGTCGTCCAGCAGGGCTTCGATTCCTTGATCAATCAATGTTTTGTATATGTTCTCAGCAGCCTCTTTTACCGGCTCGGCTTTCACATTTACCGGGATGACCGATACCTTAAAAGGGGCGATTGGGCCAGGCCAGATAATACCATTTTCGTCATGGTTCTGTTCGATAGCCGCCGCCGCTGTTCGTCCCACACCGATCCCATAACAACCCATCACAAAAGGTTGCTCCTTGCCATTGGGATCCAGAAAGTGGGCTTTCAGGGCTTTACTATATTTTGTGCCGAGGATAAAAATATGCCCGACTTCAATACCACGCCGAATCTGGTAGCGCCCGTTTTCGCATCTAGGGCATAGGTCGCCTTCAATCACATCCCTCAAATCCAGCATTTCGGCTACCGTAATGTCTCGGCCTAGCTGAACGCCGGTGAAATGGGTGTCCGGTTTGTTCGCTCCAGTGACGAAATCGTGCATGCTGCCGATCTCATGGTCGGCAAAAATTTTGAGATTGAGACCCACAGGACCTAGAAAACCTACCGGGAAGCCTGTTTTATCTGCGATGGTTTTTTCATCTGCAGGGTGGAGCCATTCGCAACCAAGATGATTTTTAAATTTGATCAAATTGAGTTGGCGGTCTCCCCTTACCAATCCGGCGACGAGCCCATCTTCGTTTTCGAACAATAGGGTTTTGACAATTTTTTCCGGTCCGGTGCCCAGAAAACCCGCGACTTCATCGACGGTTTTTTTCCCGGGAGTGGGGACTTCTGTGAGTGTTGCAGGTGATTCAGGAGCGGCCTGGCCTGCCGGAGCCTTGAGTGCTGCTTTTTCAAGATTCGAGGCGTAATCGCAGTGGTCGCAAAACCCGACTGCATCTTCCCCGGAATCCGCCAGCACCATAAACTCGTGTGAAAAATTCCCACCGATGGTCCCGGAATCTGCTTCCACCATTTTGAAATCAAGGCCGCAACGCGTGAATACATTGGAGTAGGCCTGTTTCATATCCTCATAAGTTTTCCGGGTGCTCTCCTCATCAGCGTGGAAACTGTAAGCATCCTTCATCATGAATTCACGGCCACGCATGACCCCGAAACGGGGACGCACTTCGTCCCGGAACTTGGTCTGGATCTGGTACATCAAAAGGGGAAGTTGTTTGTAAGACTTAACATCGCGCCGGACGATATCGGTGATTACTTCTTCATGAGTTGGTCCGTAACAGAATTCCCGATTGTGTCGGTCGTTGATGCGTAACAGTTCCTTTCCGTAAAAATCCCAGCGGCCGCTTTCTTTCCACAATTCTGCAGGTTGAATGCTGGGCAAAAACATTTCAAGACCGCCGATGGCATTCATTTCCTCGCGGATAATCTGCTCGACTTTTTTCATCACCCGCTGGCCGAGAGGCAGGATGGAATAGACGCCGGACGCCAGTTGACGGATCATGCCGGAGCGGATCATGAGTTGGTGACTGATCACTTCAGCATCCGCAGGGGGTTGCTTGAGCGTCGGGATAAACATTTGGGTATAACGCATCGGAAAATTCCGTTGAATGAGTTGACGTGGGTTTGCGGATTGGGTCAGGAAGTCGCAACTTGCTGTGGTTTGGGCGCCGGGAATAGCTGGTTGGCCTGTTCAATATCCTCCGGCAGGTGTACTTCCAGCCAACCTTTGTGGATTTCAAGGTAGTGGACACTGAAACCCCGCTCGATCATTTCCTGAATGAGGTCTGTGAAGCGAAATTTTGACATATCTTCCGCTTCCTGAATTCCTCCCTCAAAATTTTGCGCGCAATCCTGATAGGTTTGCAGAAGTTGCTCAGCTCCGGTGGCAGAAAATTTAGCCAGCCCAATAAATTCGTGAGTCGCTGTTGCAGGATCGAGCTTCTTGCTGATTTTTGAGATGGTTCTCTGGAAATCAAAATTGAGATTGCGTCGAAGTTTTTGTTTCTGGTTGGCGCTGATTACGTAATCGTGGATTTTCCCAGGCACCGGCTCGTGGTATTGGATTGAGTTATCGACTACCAGTACGATGTCTTCTTTCCGGTCCATTAGTTTTTTGATGATATCGAATTCCACCAGAATGTCCGAGTAGAGCAAGGCGAATCCATTGGTCATCTTTTCCTGGGCGCACAGAAGGCTGTGGACTTCGGACCCTTGAGCATAGTCGGGGTTGTTTACGAAGCTGACACCTTCGGCTGCCATTTTTTCTGAGGCATACCCGGTAACTACTGTGATGTCATTCAGTCCGTTTACATTGAGTGCCTTAACCTGCCGATTGAGCAGTGTTTTGCCTGCAATATCCAGCATAGCGAGCGGGCTGTTTGCGGCTATGGCCCCCATGCTTGAAGTGTCGCCAGCTGCCGGGATGATCACGTGAATATTTTTGTTAGATTCCGACAGTTTGTCTTTTTCGGTGACTTCCAAAAAACCCACGGCACGGAAAATGTCTTTCACCGGCGCGCACAACCCATCTGCTTCCAGGCTACGTTGGTTGGAAAGAATACTTTGTGCAGTCTGGATCATTGACTTATAGGCCGAACGGAGCAGGTGGTTGGCGTGAATCACTACGTTGAACCCGGCGGCTTTCAATTCTTCTTCCTGAATACTGTTGTAGGTGGTGGGAACACACACCAGAGGGCGCTTGATGCCCATACGTTTTTGCATATCTTTGAAATGTTCAGCAAAACTCAGGATTTCGGACGGGTCCTTTGATTTGGAATGAACCATGATGCCGTCGACACCAGCCTCCAGATAAATTTCGGCACGCTTCAATGCATCATTCAATCCCATTCCGGCGATGAAACTTTCAAGTCGCGCGATGATTAAAAGATCATCGGTCATCTGGACGGCTTTCCCGCGCTTGATTTTTTGAGCGAACAGGTGCGGATCTTCTAATGTCTGGTTGGCACCGGCCTCCAGGCTGTTACGTTTTGGAAACACTTTGTCTTCAATGATGACGGCAGATACCCCGGCTCGCTCCAGTTTGGTGACCATGTACTCAAAATTATTGGGATCACCGCCGGTGTCGCCATCGACGATCATTGGCTTGTGAGTGACGGCCAGAATTTCGTTGATGGTGTGCAGGCGGGAATCAAAGCTGATGACTTCAATGTCCGGATGTCCCTTGCCGGCGGAATCGGTCAGACTACTTTCCCAGATAGCATCGAACTCCAAAACGATTTCGGTTTCACCGGATTGTCCTTCGACTTTGACGGTGTCGGCAATAATGCCGCTAATTCCGTTATGCGCTTCGAGCGCCCGGACCAGATGGCCTTGTTCGATAAGTTGTTTTAATTTTCCGCGTCGTTGCTCGGGAAGAATTTTGTTTTGAAGGGTCATTGGGTTTGGATTCAGGTTGTGCCCACCACCTTAGCGGTGGGGCAAATTAGTTTTGCTCTGCTATGTTTTTCTAGTCTGGTTCGAGCTTTCTCGCTAATCCTCCAGGGGTTCCAGCCGATCACGGATCCAGGCTGCCAGGAAAATGGTGTCGAGGTCGAATTGTTTCAGTGCTTCCAGGAACACTTCTATTTGTTGTGTCGGCGGTAGAGCCCGGTCGAGCAAGATGATATCGCGCCCGTGAATTTTACAGTAGCCGCTTTGTGCGGGGAATTCGGGATCCGCCAGATCACTGAAAACGATCTCAATATTAAGCTTGTTTGCCGCTGTATGCAAATCTTCCAGACGGCGTTCAAGATCGATGTCCGGTGGGTCGGCCATGCGGAGGGTCAATTCATGATGCGTGCGATGTCGTTATAAAAGGCGAAGACCATAAGTGAGAGAATCATGAACAATCCCACTTGCGCGGCGCGTTCACGGTTTCGTTCACTTACCGGGCGGCCTTTCAGAATTTCAATCAGGAAAAAGAAAATGTGACCGCCATCGAGAATAGGAATGGGAAGCAGGTTAATGAGTCCCAGGTTGATACTGAGCAGAGCTGTCAACCGTATGGTTTGCATAAACCCTTGCTGGGCCTGCTCTCCGTACACCTGGAAAATGAGAATCGGGCCACCAATGGAATCGGATGGTACAGAACCAAAAATCATTTTCTGGATGCTGATTGCGATGAGTTTGATCATGCCCCAGGTTTCTTCCAGTGAACGGACGATGGCACCTGGAAGGCTGTAAGACTGTTGCACCATGTTGCCCTGCAGGTTAAGCCCAATAAGCCCTTTCTCGACGGAGAGGCCTTTATCATCCTTTACCGTTTTTGGTTTCGGGGTGAGCGGCAGGTCCAACTGTTTTCCGTCGCGAACCACAGAAAACGTCAATTCCTGCCCTGGTTTGTTGATAGCCGTGGGTATGAGGTCCTGGATTTCCCGGATGGGGGAACCGTCTACTGCCACTAAACGGTCGCCCAACTTAAGTCCGGCAATATCTGCTGCGGAGCCTTTATCGACGTAGGAGATAAAATTTCTCAGCGGGGTTATGCCGATGAGTCCGACCTTTTTTTCATCACCGAGCATGTCGGTAATTTTTTCCATCATCGGGGCAATGGAAAAAGGGATCAGCGCATTGTCACGGTCAATAATGAAATCAATTTTTTTTCCAGGGGAGTTGTGGACAATGTCCAGCAGTTGTTCCCAGTATTGAACTTTCTGGCCATTGATCTCGACAATTCGGTCACCGGTTTTGATGCCCGCGGCGCTTGCCGGCATGTCCTCTTTTACATTGCCCACGGTGGTGTCCAAGGATGGAACACCAGACAGATAAACTCCGGCAAATATTAAAAGAGCGAACATGAAGTTAAATAAAGGCCCTGCAAACGCGATGGCGATCCGATGCCCTACCTTGGCGTGGTGGAAAGATCCGGTCGTGTCTTCGAGTTCTTCATTAGGGTCTTCGCCCTTCATCTTGACGTAACCGCCAAGAGGGATCGCCGCGATGAGGTATTCCGTGCCGTCTTTGGTGAAGCCGATTAATTTAGGCCCAAAGCCGAGAGCAAACTTTTCAACGATCACTCCGTACCGGCGTGCGACTAAAAAATGTCCGAGTTCATGAACGAAGATGAGTGCTGCGAGGCCCGCTAAAAAGGCGCTCATGCGCATCATGAAGTCGAGCACGGTGTCCAATGGAAATAAAGAAAGTTCAGTCATAATTGAGGGTGGCGCAGGTTATTGCTGCTCGGAGAAGTCGATGATTTCGACCCCGGCCGGCGCTTTAAACAGGAACTGGTTGTCGTTTAGTGTCGGGTTGACCTGGATTTCGGTGAACCGCATTTCTGTGTGGTTACCTAATTTATCATACACGCTGGATCCCAATATCTGGAAGTTTTTCTTGTCTGCCACCAGCACCAGGTGGTCAATATTTTGTTCTTCCTCCTTTGGGAACAGGGTGATTTTGTA
>JAJDAX010000103.1 GCA_029261615.1 Nitrospinaceae bacterium | reverse complement strand
GGAGGTGATTCGTCTCGCGCCTCAAACCGGGGTGACAATTAATTACACCATTGACGGTACATTTGTTTCCTTCAAAACGGCTGTGCTCCATACTTTTTATCAGGCTGTCAGTCTAATGGTTTTGGAATTTCCTCGAGATTTCGACACTTATAATTTACGGAGGCACCAGCGGCAAAAGGCTCACTTTCCTATGGCCTTTTCCCTCGAGAAAGATGCAGACACACCCAGTCAGGGAGCAATCCGAGATATCAGCATCAAAGGCGCTCTCATCGTCCATTCGGACATTTTGCGAAAAGGGGACCGGGTTTTTCTAAGTTTCCAATTGCAAACAGGAATGTTGAACAACCTTCCTGCGGAAGTGCGGAATATCCGGGTCAATCGAAAAAATGGGAGTGAACAATTTGTTACGGGACTTCAATTCGTAAAGGTGCCTGAAGATCAAACCAAGGCGCTTAGGCAATTTGTCGAAAGTCGGTTGAATGACCGCAGAAACTTTAAGCGCAATTAGCCTTCTCCCACAACGCCCAGTTCCCGCTCACGTAATTTCTTCACCCGATCGCGCAGTTCGGCGGCCCTTTCAAAATCGAGATCCTTGGCCGCAGCGTACATCTGTTTTTCCAGCCGATCAGCCAATGCAATCAGATTGCCACCCGATTCATACTCCTCATCTTCTTCCCGGACAACGGGCACAATGGAAGAAGGATCCATCATGGGAAGATAATCCTGAATCGATTTTATTATTGATGTTGGTTCGATCCCGTGGCGCAGGTTATATTCCTCCTGAATCGTCCGGCGTCTTTCCATTTCATCGATGGCCTTTTGCATGCTGTTTGTCACTTTGTCTGCGTACATAATGACACGGCCCTCAACATTGCGTGCGGCCCGACCAGAGGTCTGGATCAGGGACGTCGCTGAACGAAGGAATCCTTCCTTATCTGCATCCAAAATGGCGATGAGAGAGACTTCGGGAATATCCAGCCCTTCTCGCAGCAGGTTGATCCCAATGAGGGCATCGAATTCTCCCAGCCGTAATTCCCTGATTATCTGTACGCGTTCGATAGTGACGATGTCTGAATGAAGATATTTTACCCTCAAGCCCATCTCAGTGTAATGCTCGGTAAGGTCTTCTGCGAATCGTTTGGTGAGCGTGGTGATGAGCGTTCGCTCGCCCTTCTCGGCACCCAGCAAAATTTCGTTGTACAAGTCATCTACCTGGCCGGAAACCGGTCGAATATCAATTGGCGGGTCTACCAATCCGGTTGGCCTGACAATCAATTCAGCAACCTTGTTGTCAGATTTTTCAATTTCATACGGCCCTGGGGTGGCGGAGACATAGATCACATGGTTCAGCCGTTTTTCAAACTCTTCATATTTGAGAGGCCTGTTGTCAAATGCTGAGGGCAGGCGGAATCCATATTTGATCAGGTTTTCTTTTCTGGCCCGGTCACCTTTATACATGGCGTTCAGTTGTGGCAGGGTGACGTGACTTTCGTCGATGATAATGAGCGCGTCATCTGGGAAATAATCAAGCAAAGTGGGAGGGGGTGTGCCCGGTTCGCGGCCTGTCAGGTGACGCGAATAGTTTTCGATTCCTGAGCAGTAGCCCATCTCTCTTATCATCTCAAGATCAAACATAGTGCGTTGCTCGATGCGCTGCGCTTCGATCAATAAATTCTGTTGCCTGAATTCCTGAATGCGTTCCCTTAATTCATCCTGGATCGCGACGATAGCCTGATCCAGTTTTTCTTTGGGGGTGGTGTAATGGCTTGCAGGATAAATGGCGATGCGCTCAAGGTCGCGCAGGAAACTTCCTGTAAGCGGATCGAATACAGACAGGCGTTCTATTTCATCACCAAAAAACTCTACCCGAATCGCCTCGTTGCGTTCATAAACCGGAAGAATTTCGACCGTGTCTCCGCGAACCCGGAATGTTCCACGCAAGAGATCAAAATCGTTACGCTTGTATTGAATCTCCACAAGCTTCCGCAGGGCCTTGTCCCGGTCGATGGTCATACCGGCTTCAAGAAACAGTAGCATACCGTGATAGGCTTCCGGTGATCCCAACCCATAAATGCAGGATACGCTGGCGACGATCACCACATCGCGTCTTTCGAACAGGGCATGAGTGGCGGAGTGCCGCATCTTGTCAATCTCGTCGTTGATTGACGCGTCTTTTTCTATAAAGGTGTCTGTCGTGGGCAAGTACGCTTCGGGCTGGTAGTAATCGTAATAGCTGACGAAATACCCGGCGGAGTTGTCGGGGAAAAAAGTTTTGAATTCGTTGTAAAGCTGAGCCGCGAGGGTTTTATTGTGGGCGATGACAATCGCCGGGCGTTGCAGCTCCTGAATCACGTTGGCTATCGTGAACGTTTTGCCGGAACCGGTAACTCCGAGAAGTGTCTGGTTGGGAGATCCAGCTCGCAACCACTCGGTTAATTGTCGAATCGCGCCTGGTTGGTCGCCATCAGGCTCGAAATCGGAAACGATTTTGAAAGGGTGCATAGGGTGTTTTCGTCTGGCGTTGTGAGGGAGAACAGGTTTATGCTAGAGTGTCCGGCTGGCACTAAAGAAGCTATTGTCTCACAAGGGGTCAAAGGTCCCGAAGGGAAAAATGACAACCGAAACGGATGAATCATTAATCAAAACGGTCGAGGTCAACGGTTGCCAGATCACACTGGTGGGAACGGCTCATGTTTCCCACAAGAGCGTTGAACTGGTCGAAGCCAAGGTGGCCGAAGGTGGGTACGATTGCATTGCGGTCGAGCTGTGCCCACCGCGATACAAAAACCTGACCAATAACGATTGGTGGAAAAACCTCGATATTTATCAGGTGTTGAAACAGGGCCGAGGTAACCTTCTGCTTATAAATCTCGCTATGTCAGCCTATCAGCGCAGATTGGCGGACAAGGTGGGCATTGAACCTGGCCGTGAGATGTCGCGTGCGATTGAGCTTGCTGAAGAAAATGATCTACGGCTGGAAGTGGTGGACCGGGATATCTCTACCACCTTGTCCCGAATGTATCATCGCGTCACCTTCTGGCAGAAAATGAAACTGGTCACCAGCCTCATCGCCAGCATTTTTGTTGGAGAGGAAGTGACCGAAGACCAGATTGAAGGTCTTAAAGAAGGCGACATGCTGCATTCCATGCTGGAGGAGTTTGGTGAGGTATTGCCTTCGGTAAAAGCCGTGCTTATTGATGAGCGCGATGTCTACATGGTAGGCAAACTGGCTGCACTGACCGAAGGAACGGATGCACCTAAGAGTATTCTTGCCACGGTGGGGGCTGGACATCTCCCCGGTATGGTCAAAGCATTCGAAGCGATCCCAACAAAGGAAACGGTCGAACAACTCGAACAAAAGCCGCCGCCCAGTCGTACCGGCTATTACATCGGCTGGGGAATCGCGGCCGTGGTGCTTTCAATGTTCTTTGTTGGTTACAGCCGTTCGCCGGAAATGGGATGGGACCTTGTGGTGACCTGGGTGGTGATTAATGGAGGCATGAGTGCTCTTGGTGCGGCTATCGCGCTGGCGCATCCACTCACCATATTATCGGCTTTTGTTGCCGCGCCAATCACTTCGCTCAATCCAACCATTGGTGCGGGCATGGTGGTGGGAATTGTCGAGTCTCTGATTCGCAAACCCAAGGTCAGCGACTTTGAATCGATAAGGCAGGATGTGGCTCAGTGGGGGCTCTGGTGGAAAAACGGAGTCATCCGGGTTTTCCTGATCTTTTTTCTGGCTAACCTCGGCTCCGCCGTTGGCACCTGGGTGGCTGGCATTTCCATCGCTTCCAAAATATGGGGGTAAGGCTCCATGCGGACGCCGTCTCCAAAAATTGCAGTGACCCCTCCGGCTATCTGTCGTGTACCCCATCTAAAAGACAAAATATCCCGCCTTTTTCCTGAGGCGGTGTTCAACGACTCCACTCAATACTTTGATGAAGAGGGTCTGATCCGTTTTTGTGCGGGTGCCGATGCCTTGCTGGTGGGGCGCGATCTTGTCACCGAACGTGTGTTGGAACAATTGCCTGGATTAAAAATTATTTCCAAATATGGTGTTGGTCTCGACAATCTGGATCAAAAGGCCATGACGGCGCGAGGCATCGCTCTGGGTTGGGAGGGCGGAGTCAACCGCCGGTCTGTAGCGGAGCTGACCCTCGCCTTCATGTTGAACCTGTGCCACAACATCGGAATCACAGGCAACCGCCTCAAACAGGGGGAGTGGTTCAAGGACGGTGGTATCGAAT
>JAJDAX010000102.1 GCA_029261615.1 Nitrospinaceae bacterium | reverse complement strand
AATAAATAAATCAGGCCTTCCGGACAGTTATCCAATTCAAGGAAAAGTTTTCCGACTGTGAAAGAAACTTTGGCTCGCATTTCCCGGCCAATTCCAGGTTGATTCAGAAATTTTTCGTACTGGCCAAGAGCCTGTTCATTTAAGCCAGTCTGATGCAACCTTTCGGCCACCATCAGGGTTTCATGTTTGTCGGGGCCGGTTTCTTTTCCCGGACCCAGAAATTTTTTAATAAGGAGAGTTCCAAAAACTCCAAAAATCAGCACGGTGACAATGGTGAAACCAATGATTCCTTTTTTCAGTCCTGGACTTATCCCTTCAGCCGGAGGTGGGGCTTCGGACTCTCGGCTTTCTGAATTAAGAGGGGGCAGGACTGGGTCAGTCCTTTTGGTACCGGAAGCGGGAGCCTTTGTCTCTGCGGATTGGTCAACATTTTCCATCAGTGCTTTTTCTCTCGCAATTTGAAGTATTGGATTATTGGATTGATTATCGACCCATCGGTTCTAATCGGTATGGTGTCTATTCCCATGGACCGGAAAACTTTTTTTCGTTTCAGAATTTCTATCTCTTTGGCTTTTTCATATTTCATTGTAAGTACTCGGTCGTTTGTGTTGACCAGCATAGTTTCACCCGTCTCAGCATCTTCCAGGTGAACCAGCCCAACTGATGGTAATTTTATTTCCCGGGGATCCCTGATTTCAATCGCGACGAGGTCGTGCTTTTGCCTGGCAAGCCTGAGGGCGGTCTCATAACCTTCGGCCTGAAAGTCGGAAATCAAAAACGAAACACATTTCTTTTTTTGGACACGAAGCAAGTACTCAAGTGGAAGGGTGATATTCGTTCGTCGGCCTTCCGGTTTGAAATTCAGGATAGTCCGGATCAGCCGCCAGATATGTGAGCGGCCCTTTTGTGGAACAATAAAATGTTCAATTTTGTCGGAGAATACAATCATCCCGACCTTGTCATTATTTTTGATGGCAGCATAGGCGAGGATGGACGCCACCTCCGCAGACACCTCATTTTTCAATTTTTGATGTGAACCAAACTGTCCTGAAGAACTTACATCCACCATCAGCATCATGGTCATTTCGCGTTCTTCGCGGAATTCTTTTACATACGGGTGTCCCATACGAGCTGTCACATTCCACTCTATCAACCTGATATCGTCTCCAGGTTCGTACTCACGCACCTCCCGAAACTCCATACCTTTGCCTTTGAAAGCCGAAACATACTCTCCTGACATCATATGGTTTACCAAGTGATTCGTCTTAACCTGTATTTCCTTGATGGTTTTGATCATTTCCGGAGATAGCTGTCGCTCGCTATCTGATACCTTGGCTTTCGGGAGGGGTGCCCAAAGGTTCCTGAACTTTGATTTAAACGATAGCCACATGGGATTCATTTAGGGAACTTCAACCGTGTCGAAGATTTGTTTAAGAATGTCATCCGGAGTCAGATTTTCAGCTTCCGCTTCATAGGACAGAATCAGACGGTGACGCAATACGTCGAGGGCAATGGACTTGATGTCTTGTGGGACCACGTATCCTCGGGTCTGCATGAAGGCATAGGCTTTGGCTACCCGGTTCAGAAATATCGATGCTCGAGGGGAGGCCCCAAACTGAATCAACGGAGCCAGCGATTTCAAGCCATGGGCTGCAGGATCGCGGGTGGCGGTTACCAGGTTGACAATGTAGTCCTGCAGATTTTCATCAATATAGATCGAATCAATTACATCCCTTGCTTTGATGATTTGCTCTGGATGAACCACCGCCTTGATGCTGGGTTTATGATTAGAGGAATTGCCCATCCTTTGCAGGATTTTCTTTTCTTCTTCCTTTGATGGATAGTCGATTTTGAGTTTGAACATAAAGCGATCCACCTGAGCTTCCGGCAGAGGGTATGTGCCTTCCTGTTCAATTGGATTCTGTGTTGCTAGCACCATAAATGGAGATTCCAGAATGAAAGTTTCCCCACCAATTGTGATTTGTCGTTCTTCCATAGCTTCCAAAAGAGCACTCTGGACTTTTGCGGGAGCACGGTTGATTTCATCAGCCAGAACAATATTGGCAAATATCGGACCTTTTTTTATGACAAATTCTTCCGTACGAGGCTGGTATATCTGGGTGCCGATTAAATCTGCGGGAAGCAGGTCCGGGGTGAACTGAATGCGTTTGAAGGATGCGTGAATGGTCCCCGACAAGGTTTTCACTGCTGTAGTTTTGGCGAGGCCTGGAACACCTTCCACCAGCACATGCTCACCGGTCAGGAGACTTAGCACGAGCCGTTCCACCAGATATTTCTGGCCAACGACCACGCGCTCCATTTCATTAAATATTTCCTGAATAAATCCGCTCTGTTCACGGACCTGTTGAGTTAAAACTTCAATTTCCTGAGTCATTTGAATGGTCTCTTAAGAAAAAATAGGTCTTGAGAAGCCTGTGGAGTTAGTTGAAATAATTCCTGAAAAGGGTCTATCGGACAAAATCTACCTGCTAAAAGCAAGGCAAGAGGTTTTCCGTTGGGGGTTCCTGAACACGAAACTACTGGCTCTAAATATATCAATTTTATCCCCCTGGCCTCAAGAGCCCGTTCATCAGAGAGAATTAATAATTTTTAGGTGCCCTTGCAGGGCCCGGGAGCCGATAAACAAAATTAAACCTTTACAAAATACGATGATTTCCTAAAATACACCAGTTAAACACTTGAAATACCTTTTGCGGGGGCATTTGGCAACACAGGTTTTACTTTGATGCAGGCTTCCTGTACGCCGGGAATTGCAGAGTTATCAGAAAAGTGAAAATTTTGTTGCCTGCCTATTTATTAGAAACATCATAATCTTTCAGGAAAGCAATTTACCGTCATGAGCGAAGTCAGCGCCGAAACCATTATTGAACAGTCCCTGAATATTGAAAATCAGGAACTGGATTTGCGCGAAAAAGAAATCGACGATGCGACCCTCGCCGAAATTCTAAAAAGCGAAAAACTGAAAGGGGTCACGGCGTTGTTCCTGGAGTTCAACGAAATCGGAGACGAAGGGATCCATGCTCTTGTCGACAGTGAACACGCACAGCATGTAACGGTGATCAACCT
>JAJDAX010000101.1 GCA_029261615.1 Nitrospinaceae bacterium | reverse complement strand
CACCGATCAATAAGGACTCGACCCGGGGCGCACCTACAACCGGGACAACAGGTTCCGGCTGGGCGATCAGCAACCCGGCTCCTATCGTGAGTTGAAGGAGGAACAATAACAGAAGGACGAGATGAATTTTTTTAAGCGGTCTCCGGGTAAGAAGATGCTTGTCATTCAGATACTGGGCGCTCACTTTAATTCCCAGGGAGCCAAAAGAATGGGATAAGCTTCTGATTATATTGTTTGCGTGTTTCATGACAATTTTTTGACTTTCAGAAAGTGTTCAGTCATATAAAGCAAAATCGATACCATAAGGGTCGAGGAGTCTCAGCTCCTTATAATATAAGGGTTTTTGGCATTTTAACGTCCCAGTCTCCTGCCAATGATTTCTTCCTGAGCCAGTGGAGGCTTTTTTTTATTAAAATTGTGACAGATAAAAAGGGATGTTTTTCCCTTGGATAAAGGATTGATCGTTTTACGTACTTGATTTTTGGAGGCTAATTCATTCTAACTATAGGGGGAATCTATTAAAATAAAAATCGTCAGGCAGGTTTTTTGTCTGGGCAGGAGTCACAGGTGGAGTGGATCAACAACATTTTCCCGCCTGTAAAAAAGATTTCCGGTCGTTAATTTTTGGAGGATCACGTGCAATTTTCAGAATCCCAACAAACTCAGGAATCGCGTCAGGTTAAGCAATTGCTCAAACGACAGAACCATCTTTTGGGCCAGTCGTTGATTCACATCGACCATTTTCTTTACCTGCATAAGAGCATCAGCCGCCTGAATCTGGAGGATATTGAAGAAGCTCTGGTCCAAAAGCTGCCTGGGATTCTTTCCATTAAATATTTTTCCTTATTCCTCTATGAAAAGAACAAACGGATTTTAAAGCTGGCCTGTCATAATCATCCCGGGTGGAGCGAAGCCAAAGAAATTCCTGCGACCCAATCGGGTGTGATGAACGATGCGATTTTGCAGAGTCGTTACATTTTGGAACCCGATTTCAAAAAATCCAAATATTTAAAGGGGAAGAGCAATCCGTTGTTCAAAAACCACTTTTTCGTTTGTATTCCTTTGATGATAGAAAATGAAATCCTTGGAGTAATCAATCTGAACGAAAGTAAAAGCGGAGGGTTTTCCGTTCATGACCTGGATTTCGTGCTCAACGTTATAGAATTTATTTCGTTATCCATCAGTAACGCGTTGCTTTACCAGAAAACAGAAATGCTGTCGGTGACGGATGGCCTGACATTGCTCACCAACCATCAGCAAATGCAGCATATTTTAAAAAGCGAATTCGAACGGAGCAAACGATACAATTTCGAATTATCGTTGGTGATGATGGATGTGGATTACTTCAAGAAAGTGAATGACACTTACGGTCATCAGGTGGGAGACCAGGTATTGATTGCACTTGGTGAAATTATCAGTAATGTTTGTCGTTCGAATGACACAGGTGCTCGTTATGGTGGGGAAGAGTTTTGTCTGGTCTTGCCGCAGGCATCCCTGACCAATGCCAAAAATATTGCAGAGAGAGTCCGCGAAGAGATCAGTCAGCGGGTGTTTGAAACTGACCTCGGTGGATTCAAGGTGACGATCAGTTGTGGAGTGGCCCAACTGGATCTGGAAGCCATGTCCACCCCGGCTGATTTGATTCACGTAGCCGACCGTGCCCTTTACAGCGCCAAGAAAAATGGAAGAGATCAGACCGTTGTGGGAGGTGCTAATGGAGAGGCTTGACCTGACCCCTTTCCTTGAGTGTGAAACACTGCCGACCTTGCCAGACCAGATATCACGGGTGCTGGATGAAACAGGTCGGGCCTCTGCTATGGATTACAACATAGTACAGATAATCCAGTTCGATCCAGCCATCGCCTCTCGAGTTTTGCAGGTGGCCAATTCCACCTTGTATGGGTACCCATCCCAGATTGGATCCCTTCAGCAGGCTGCGGGATTGCTGGGGCCGGGGGTGATCAAAAGTATTATTCTGACAACGCCCATATTTGAACGGTTTGAAGGAGAGGACGCTATTCATCGTGCCGGTATAGATTACTACCGACTTTGGAGGAACAGTGCTGCTGTGGGGGCGGTAGCCGGAGCCTTAGGCGGACAGTTTGAAGGATTTGAAAGCGATGTCTGCTTCACTTCGGGTTTACTGCACGACCTCGGGAAAATTTCCCTGGCAGTATTGAAGCCTGAGGCCTTTCAGGAATGCTACGAGCAATCGAAAAAGCAGGGCCGGCCCTTGCTGGAAGTGGAGCAGGAAATCCTGGGGATCACGCATGTGGAAATACAATTGGCCATGGCCGCAAACTGGGGTTTCCCGGAGGCTTTGAAGTCGAGACGACATCAAAACAAAAATGGAGGAAGCGGTGTACCTGAGCTTGTCGAGCTCGCCAAAGGCTTGACTGAGCAATGGGGATTTGACGACGACCTTGGTCTTGAATTGGAGGACACTGAATATATATCAAGCTTGTGTTCTGCTTTGGGGTATTCTTTGCAGGATGTGAAGGCTCGGGAATCGGAATTGAAAAATTACGCCAATCAGGTGACGGCTCAGATATAAAAAGGGTTCAGGGGGAATTTAAAGGTCTGGGCCCATCAGGCGAATAAAATTATCCAGGAGCCCCGGGTCGAAGTGAGGCAGCATTTGTTTTTTCATCAAAGTCAGGGCATCGTAAGCTTTGAGGGCTTTTTTGTAAGAACGCCGGGTTGTTAATGCATCGTAAACATCCATTACTTTGCAAACTCGGCCGCCAAAAGCAATGGCTTCGCCCTCGAGGCCATTAGGGTAGCCACCCCCGCCGAATTTTTCATGATGCTGGCCTGCCATGTGCAGCACACAGTCACCGTAACAATTCATGTCCTTCAAAATGCCTTCTCCTTTCGGAGAGTGCGCTTTCATTTCCTCAAATTCGTCATCTGTCAGTTTGCCCTCTTTGTTAATCAGGTCCAGCCGAATTGTTGATTTACCCACATCGTGCAACATACCCCCAAGACCGAGCTGGCGCGTTTCCTCCGGTTGAAGCTTGAGCTTGATGCCATAAGTCATGCAGTAAAGGCCAACGTTCACGCTGTGCGTGTAGGTGTAATAATCCTTGCTGGTTAACTTTGAGATTCCATAAAACCCCACTTCCGATTCCGAAAAGCACTGTTCCATTATTTCGACTACCTCATCCGAAGCGGTCAAAATCTTTGGGGAAGCGTTTTGCTCGAAAAACTCATTCATAATGTTTTTCGAGACTTCGTACACTTTTTGTGTTTTCACTTCTGTCGAAACAGTACTGCTGGTAACAATGGATCGTAAAGTCTTGGTGGCGTGGGC
>JAJDAX010000100.1 GCA_029261615.1 Nitrospinaceae bacterium | reverse complement strand
CGGGAACATATCGTCATGCGCTCATGAAACACTGGAAGCGCAACACAGGTCAGCCTGTTGCCCGCTGCTAAGCGTCGATCTGGGCTTTTTGCAGTTTGCCGCTGAAATCGACATACACCGATTTCCATTCGGTGAAAATTTCAAGAGCCGCCGTCCCGGCCTCGCGGTGGCCATTGCCCGTGCCTTTGGTTCCACCGAAGGGGAGCTGAATCTCAGCCCCAATAGTTGACGCGTTGATGTAGGTGATGCCGGTATCGAGGTCCTGCATTGCCTGAAACGCCCTGTTCACGTCGCGCGTGTAAATAGCGGAAGACAAACCGTAACGGGAATCGTTGACAATTTCGACAGCCTGATCGAAAGACCGGCAGGTGATAAGCGAAACCACTGGCCCAAAAATCTCCTCCTGCGCGATGCGCATTTTAGACAACACATCTGTGAAGACCGTAGGCTCAAAGAAGAAACCCTTATTGAGGCCGCGCCCTTTCGGCACCTTTCCGCCACACAACAGTTTCGCACCTTCCTGTTTTCCAATCTTGGTATAAAGGGCCACCTTGGCTTGCGCCTCTTCATTGATCAACGGCCCCATCTCAACTTTTGAATTGAGACCGTCGCCAACCTTGAGACCCCTCGCACGTTTAGTCAGAAGGTCAGTCAATTTCTTTTGAACTTTATGATGAACGATCACGCGACTGCAGGCGGTGCAGCGTTGACCTGTTGTGCCGAACGCGCCGAACAGGATGCCTTCCACCGCAAGATCGAGATCCGCATCGTCCATTACGATAATTGCGTTCTTGCCACCCATCTCCAGGGAAAACTGTTTCATATGAGACGCACAACCTGCTGCGATCTGCGAGCCTGTCTCATACGAACCCGTAAACGAAACCAGGCTGACTTTGGGATGCTCGACCAGTGGCCAGCCGACATCCGGGCCATAACCCGTGACCATGTTGAGGACACCGGGAGGCAGCCCCGCCTTTTCAAAAATCTTGATGAAATTCACGACGGTTAATGGCGTATCCTCCGCTGGTTTAATGACAACCGTGTTTCCGGTAATCAATGCGGGGATGAGTTTCCAGGAAGGAATGGCCAGAGGAAAATTCCAGGGAGTGATGCACCCGACCACCCCCAATGGCATGCGAACGGACATGCAGAACTTTTTATCCAGTTCAGAGGGAACCGTTTCGCCCCCGAGCCTGCGCCCTTCCCCTGCCGAGAAATAAGTCAAATCAATGGCCTCCTGCACATCACCGCGCGTCTCGGCCAGAATTTTTCCCATCTCGCGGGTCATATCGCGCGCCAGCGATTCCTTTTCTTTCACCAGAAGTTCTGCGACCCGGAACAAAATTTCGCCGCGCCTGGGGGCGGGGGTCTCCCGCCACATCTTGCGTGCTTTAGATGCGGCATCCACCGCCTGCTTCACGTCGTCACCATTTGATTTCTGGAATCGTCCGATCACGTCATCGGTGTTGGCCGGATTGACGTTTTCAAAAGTTTCTCCCGTTCCAGAGCGAACCCATTTCCCATTGATATAATTTTTATAAGTTCTGATCATGGCACACCCCTATGGTTCCGGTTCAAATACAAAGTAAAACCAGCAAGATTCTGCTTAAGTCTCTTTATTCAGAATAACGCCGAACCGGTTCTCTCTCCTACAACAAAAAAAAGAAAAGCCCTCTGGAAAACTCCAGAGGGCTTTTCGAAACTTGTGGTTTGCGAATGCTTATGCCGGAGGACCGGCGTTCACATTGTCAAAGGTAAATTCCTGGCGATTGGTCACAAGCCCCAAAACACCCTGGGTTATTGTAGTGCCAGCATCCGTCTGCTCGATATTCCAGGTTATGGGTTCATCATTCGTCGGGTCTGCCGGATCTGCCGGTTGCCACCAGCGGATTTTAAAATCCTCACCCACCAGCCTGATCCTTAAGTAATGGTCGACCGGGGTTCCCGGCGTGGAGACATTGAAATCAACTGCTGTTGGTCCACCCACGGTTGATATGGTGCCGCCATCATTTTTTATCAGGGACAGGTTGTATTTAATTGGATTAGCTGAACCATCATGCTGTAGCTGTACAAAATAGTAGTTGTTGATGTCCACGCTTCGAACAACTACCCCTGCATTGCGAGGTGCGCCGACATTACCTTTGTTTTTCATTTTCACAAGAACTTCTATATCAGACCAGGGTTGGCAACCAGTGGATGTAAACTGATCAGCGGTGTTGACTGCCGCCGGACCAAAGTTTGCCATGACGGCAGCACGGCGTGTATGGTTGCCCGAATAGCCGTAACCTGACAGGGTGCCATCGGCCAGAACGCTGACAGTACCCATCCCTCCCCAGGTTACACTGGTGGGATTAACAGTCTGTTCATCCACATTAAGATTGTGGCTCGCGCCCATCTGAACTACTTTTGAAGTATGGTTTTGAAATCCAAAAGAAACCCCCAGCGATCCCTGGGTGGTGGGAATATCAGGAATTACGGTCGCGCCGTTATTTTCATTGGAAACACTACCCGTCTGGGCGGGAACAATCGGGCCCAGCTCAACATCATTGAGGGTAATAGCCGAGACCATACGTTCAGTAGTGTCTGATGGCCAATTCACAACAATGGCACCGGTATTTCCATCGTCTACATCCAGTTCATACAAGGTCGTGCCGGTAACATTCGAACCCGACACAAACTGGGATGTAGCCACCTGGTTCATGGGATTACCTTGATAAGTAACAGAATCAGGTGTGACACTTCCCGCTGAGAACGGTGCAAACCCGGCGATAACAAGAGAACTCCGGTTAGCACTGCCACTCATCCCAAGTCCCGTTACGGTTCCTGCAGTTGGCACCAAAGCCGTGCCCAAAGCACCGCGCATGGTGCCACCATCTGTGGTGTTGTTGTTGTTGTGGATGGTATGGCCTGTCCCCGTAGGAGTGACTGAATCGGTGTCGCCAGTCGTGCCACCCAAAACAAGCAGGGTATTATCAGTGGAAGTCGTTACTGCCGCATTGGTCACGTTGCCGCCAGCGTTAAAAAATCCGGCACCCGGAACTTCCGGATCACCCGTTGCGACATTTTCCAAAGTGACTGCCGTGACAACTTGATGACTTTGGGTGATCGCCCAATTAGCGGTAATGGTACCGGTTTGCCCTCCGGTAACATCGAGGTAATACATGGTCGTGGCGGCTTCAAACGAACTATTGTTCTGTTGCCCGGCGATCCTTGTCATCGGTACCCCGCCAAACGTGGCGGTGTTGGAAGTGAGGTCACCACTGCTGTTGTCTTCGGTGGACACCACCACAACCAGCTTGAGGGTATTGCCTGCACTGGTCGGGTTTGGAACCGTATAGGTACCGGTAGTGAAAGTGGTGGAAGCACCACCTCCATTTGAAAATTCCTGAGGGTTCAGAACAGCGGGGGTGCCGCCGGTAATGGCGGCTTCTGCACCAACACCCACCACAAGCTTGCTCGTTCCGCTGACACCTGAAGTAATCGCATAGCTGCCTATGCTTATCTGATCTCCAGCACTCGCTGCCCCCTGAAAAACGGGATTGATGCCGGCGACTGTACCGGTGGGTTGATCGATGAGCTTGTATTCTTCATTATCTACTTCCCATTGAGCAGGATCGACTTCCGCCCAACCGTTGGAATCACCATCATCAAAATTGTCGAATACTCCGGCACCGCTTGGCGAAACAAAGGAAACCGGGACAGAAGTGATGACGGACCTGAGCGTACCGTCCAGATCAGTCCATTGGGCATCCGCAGACATGGTGGCAGTGATATTGGGAACAGACCAATCGTAACTGATAGATCCACTGGCCTCACCCTGAGAATCTGTAGTCACTGAACCTGTTGAAAGACTCACGGTTCCTGCATTGTTGACTCGCAGATTTACGTCCCAGTTATCAATTGGAGAACCTGCCGAATCTACAGCGGTCACGGTAAATGGTGTCGAGGTTGCCGGACAAGTGACCGGATTATTTGTGGGTTGCAGCGTGATCCGGCCAAAAGGTGCCAGACCCAGGTTACGTGGTGATGCCTGCGCCGTCATAGTCCTGCGCCGGAAGGAATCAGTGTAATTACTTACTGTTTGTGTAGGTGTTACGGTCAACTGTGTTGCCGCACTGCCAGCCAGGTGGGCACCGGTGCTAGAAAACTGCGGATTTTCATCTTCATCTTTGGTCCGCACCATGTACTCCATACTAACAGTCCGAATGCTCTGGAGATCAGATGTTTCGAGAACAACAGGAAGGTCGTTGAGCCCATTGGTTTTGGTTGGGACGGAACTGTCGACTGCACTGACACCCATTTCAATACCACTGGGATCATAAAAACGAAAAACCAGGTTATCGATATTTTCCGCGACCACGTAACTTTCTACAGTTCCATCAGCCTTGGGGTTGAATTGCAACAAATTGAAAGGCGGACCGGTCAGAGAATAGTTAACTGTATAACTTTGGTTTTCGGAGGAACTTAGCAGCCCATCACCATTCATATCAAAATAAGCAGGAAATGTAAGGGAACGGTTATCGGCTCCACCGACGCTGCTAACGACATAAGTCAAAACTTCATTGCCTTCAACCACGCTGTCATCGTCCAGGTCGGATACGGTTGTAATGTAATGGTCACCCGCGCTGAGAATTTTCCCACCCCGTATAACATGGTAGCCTGCGTTTTGAACTGCGCGAGTGACAAATTCCACCGCTCCCCGACCATTGGCCACCATCTTGGCCATATTGGTCTGGTTGGTGAAAGCCGCCCGCTGTTGGGTGAAAACCTGGGCTACCATGCCCAGCACCATAATTGAGATTGCCGCAGAGACGATCAATTCCATTAAGGTGAAACCGCTCTGATCGTTCCATTTATATTGATGTTGCTTGAGGCTTTTCATAATGTTCACCTGGTCAATTGAGTTTATTCAACGAAACTGTCGCGTTCCATTGTGTAGATCGCAGGAACAAAGGGCGGCCAATAACTGGGATTGTCAAAATTGACATCCCAGCCGTAATTTCTCTGCGGTGCGTTGTAATAGTGACCACTTAACTGCCATGGGCTGGTTCCCTGCTGACTGGTCCAGAGATTAATCAACGATCCGTTGATATTCATCGGGATCGTGGATCCACCGCCGCAGGCGGAACGTTGCCAGCACTCATGAAAACGGGGATAGTTAATGAACGCTCCACTGAACACTCCTCCGCCGGTGGGCACAATCCCGGAAAACGCGGCCAGATTATGTGTCGTCTCTGTGGGAAAAGGAGAGTTAGAGCCATTGCACACTTTGGTGGCATCATTCCAGGCATTGGACAGCACGTTATAGCCATCGCCTACAATGGCCACTCCCACTGTGGGGGCATTGACGTTGAAATCGCCTTGCACATAGTAAGGATTATCCGTCGCCACTGTGGTTTCATCCAAAACACCCGGGAGGGACCCCGTACCTCCATCAATGACCCGAAAACGAATCCCTTGTAATACACCTGCTACGTTATTTTGAAAAGCGGCATCCGGAGAACGGGACGTGTATATCAAGAGCCCGCTTGCTGGAAATACCTCGCCTAAATCGTTTAAATAAGCTTGATACCAAGTCTCCAGGGCATACAAGTCAATATCTGTGGTGCTGACCCGGTCGTTCTCCCGGCAATCCCAGAATGCACTCGGGTTGTCCAAAATAGGGGTGAGGAAATTAGCTATCGCGACACCGGTAGAGGATTCCCCATTGGCAATCAGATCTGTGACTTCCGTATTTGGAGCGGGTTGAGAAACGAAAACTCTAATACCGGTACCTCCGGCCGTCAGGGTACCCTGTCCTACAATGGTGATACCATGAACATCCCCTCGTTTTGGATCTCTTGACCGGTCTTCATAAAAACCGTCCCTTACGAACTGTGTTTGCCCCGGTGCCCGCTTGATGGGCACGCCTAATTGGACATAGCCATTCCAGGTGTTATTGAGCGTGTCCACATGTGTGGAGTTCGAAGCGAGAAAAGTTCCACTAATGCTGGCGTTTGGGTTCATGTCGCCAGAACCGTTGATTGTGGTTTTCAACACAATCGGATTGAGACCACCTGAATAGCCACCGGGCTTCCATGTATTGATCATGTCACCGGCCACAGACCAGGACATGGGGGTTGTCAGACCGTTCATGTCGTAATCTCTGTAATTGAACGTTGTCTGGGCACCGTAATACAAATTGCCATTGGTGTGCACCCGGCCCCAACTGTTCTGGGGAGGCCCGGAATTGAGTTCCAGATCTGCCTCTGACCCTGAGCCTCCAAAAAACAAGAAGTATTGAACGAGCGGGGTATTCAGAACCCGCATTGTTTCCTTAAGCGTTTCAGTCGCACCACTGCCATCAGTAGCTGTAGCCCGACCTTCCACATTAAACTGGTAGGCATAATGGGAAATAATGTTTGGCCCTGTCTGTGTCTGGTAAAAGAAACGGGCTGTATCCTGGATCACACGATATTCCATGGAAAATCCGTTGATCTCATTGAACCCGACATCCACATTCGCCACATCAACCCAACCATCGGCGTCACCACCAAAATCTGTTGAGTTTGTGTATTCACTGAGGTTTTCAAATTCCCAGAGGATTCTTCCAGCGCCAACGTCCAGAGCGGTTTCCGCTGCGTAATAACTTTCGTTACCATCCCGATGGGCACCGGAGGCCTGATAATTCAGGTTGATTGCGGTCATGGTTCCAGCCGCGATTGTCGCCAGCACCGCCAGGATGATTAGAAATACAATTAAGGTAGAACCACGTTCACCATTCAGCGCATTAATGCCCTGGCCTTTGGAACGGGTTATATGGACGCTCATTGTCTTGTCTCCCTAAATGGATTCGGACTTTTCAGACTATTCATTGTTGAAGGATTCTCCGTCGGTTCATCACCACCGATATACTGACATTTTTATTGGCCCCTCTGGATCCAACCCAAGATGTAACAACGTCAACCTTGACAAATCGGATAAAAGGTTGATTGGCAACGGTAAAATCCCCCCAGGACTGCCCGGTACCTGCCATAACAGTCATCGCGGTGGACCGTGTAAATTTCCCGAACACATCATGAGGGGACTTGGTCGACCACTGAAAATCCGAATCCTCAGTAAGCCCGGCAACCGTTTTGAAGCCTCCGACCAAATAATCGTAGCTGTAGGTACCACCCACCAGAGAGTTTTCATTGGCACCAACCGCCTTGAATTTTTCAATTTGTTGCTTTGTCAAAAGAGTCGCCTGAGTCATGTCGTCTGCATCTCTCTGATAATCCATCACCACACCAATGGAGGTCATCAGGCCCAAAATACCGACGGAAAAAATAGCCATGCTGATCAACACTTCGATCAAGGTGAACCCTGATTCACGATGATTTTGATTGCGCTTTTTTATTTCAGAATTTTCTGTAATTTCAGGATTCATTTTTTAACTCCACGGTCCCGGTGAACCATTTGCCGTAAATTTCATGACTTCCAAATTGCCTGTTGCCTGAATAATTTTGATGGCCCTCTGATTTTCCTTTTTTGCTATTGGCAAATCCCCACTAGGTATTAAGTAGATAGCACCGCTACGGTCTGCCCTACCTGCGGAAAAAAAACTAACTGAAGTACTGCCATTCAAAGAAACAGGATTCGTAATCGCCGCACCCCATACACCTAAAAGACCAGGAACGGCCCCAAAAATCATATTGCTATCAGGGTCAAGGAAGACCTGATCAACATTTTCTCCGACGTCTGCAGCCCCATTTTCATTGATGTCATCATGAATGGAGTAAGAGTTTGTTCCTGGCGAAAAGGTCACGATAACCGTGCTGTTATTTCTGATAGCACGTTGTTTTGAAGCCATCAGATTAAAATAAAGCCGGGTGGCCTCAGAATCCGCACGATACTTATGAAGCCAGACATGAAAACTGGGAATTGCAACTGAAGACAGGATTCCAATAATGGCAACAACCGTAAGCATTTCAACAAGAGTGAATCCCTTTTGGTTGGAAGAAAAACGCATCCCACCCTCTCGCTTCAGTCTTAAGCTTTCAAGACCTCTGTCTGCGTTTACTATTTTTCTCATTTCCCTGACCCATTTCATGGTTGACATACAAGCCTCTCACAGCAATTATTAAGCCAAATTCTCCGTTATTATTAAAAAGTTTTCATGGAAAAATAAAGCCTTTTATTTACAACGTACTATGCAACCTGACTTATGTGCCTTCGCACATTGTTCTGCAAAAATTAATTTACATAATAATCGTATAGCCTCAAAATACTTATAAAAAAACATACACCGATTGCCGTTTTTTGTCTTCGGGTTATCTCCCGAAAACCTGACGATACCGGTTTTAGTTTGCGCTGAATGGGGTAGAAGTTATTATGCGGGAAATTGGCCTGATCTGCCAAAAAAATTAAAGGCGGTTTTATAAATTGACTTCCAGGTTGTGAACGCTCGAATTCACCAGAAGCCCTGGTGTTTCCTGCTGTAAAACCCTGGATTGGTTGGGAGTAT
>JAJDAX010000099.1 GCA_029261615.1 Nitrospinaceae bacterium | reverse complement strand
TGTTGTAGCGTTCAATTAATCCTTCAATGCCCGTCTGTCGGATTTCTCGAATAATAATATCGTCATGTTCACTTAATTTTTCCAGAATCTTTTTTTCGACTTCCTCTGAAATTTCGAGTCCAGGAATCATGTCGTTTCTTTAAGCTTGTCCAGCACGACTTTTCGCATTGCGTCGATGGGGGCGGTTTTGCCGGTCCATAGTTCGAATTGCTCGACGGCTTGATTGACGAACAGCTCAATGCCGGGAATGGCGGTGCAGCCGGCGGCTTTGGCTTCGGTGATCAGCCGGGTCTCGAGTGGATTGTAAACCGAGTCGAACACGATCATGCCGGGTTTGAGGCAGCTGGCAGGGCAGGGGGTCTGCTTGACGTTGGGTGTCATCCCGACTGGCGAACAGTTGATGAGGATGTCCGGTGTTTCGTTTGCAATCGAATCGATATGAATCAGTTTTGCCCCGAGTTGATCTGCCAATTCCTGTCCGCGTTCTTTATTGCGGTGATAGGTGAGGGTGAGATTCGCTCCGGCATCTTTCAAGGTGTGCCCAATGGCTTTGGCCGTACCGCCGGCGCCGATGATGACGATATTTTTACCCGCGACTTCTCCTTTTGCCTTAAGAGCGCGCAGGGCCCCTGTGCCGTCGGTGTTGTGTCCTACCCATTGATTGTTTTCGTTTACCACCGTGTTGACCGCTCCTATGTTTTTAGCCTGTGGTGAGATGGAACCCAGGTAGCGTCCAATTTCTTCCTTGTGCGGCATGGTGACGCTGAGTCCGCCGAGATAAGGCTCGAACGCTGAAAAGAAACGTTGCACGTTCTGCACGGGGAACGGGACGTAGACATGCGGCAGGTCAGTCAGCTGAAACGCCTTGTTGTGGATAAGGTAGCCCATGCTCTTGTTGACCGGGTCGCCGATGACACCGAACACTTTTGCATCCGCAGGGATCTCGTTGACTCGGTAAACGTCTTTGAGGATTCTTGCTGGTATTTGTCCCGGTGCGCTTTCTTTACCCGTCTCCAGTGAACCGAAGGTGAGCCAACTGCCAAAATGGACCGACAGGATGCGGCTGATCTCTCCTTTTTCGCCCATGCAGAAGCCGATCATTTTTTTCTCGTCCTTGCGCGCCCGGTAAAGGAGTTTGAACATCGCCAGGTTGTCGGTGATGTCCTGTGCGTAGGTGATGAGTTTGATGATATCCGACGGCATCTCGCACATGATTTCGTAAAACTTGTCGATGCGCTCATCCGTCCGGGTGAAATCGTGATGCGACAGGATGATCTGGCTGTCGCCTTTGTTCTCCAACACGGATTTTAACAGCGGGCCGGGCGTGGACGTTTCGATGTCGACGTAGGGCGCGCCGAGGTCGATGGCCTTGCGGATGGCGGCGACGCGGTCTTTGTCCGATCCTTTATATTGACCGCCGTCGATTTTGGCACGGTAGGTGACGATGACTTGTTTGCCAGCCGCCTGCATCAACTCCTGCAGGTTGCCGTCCGGGATGAGGTCCATGCGCAACTCGACGATGTCCGCGAGGTTGCGGCAGCGTTCGATATCTTTCAGCGCCAGTTGTTGTGACGGTCCGACAATGGGAATACAGATCATGGGTTTTGGCTTTTCACAGTTATTAAAAGGGAGAGGGGATTATGCCTTTTTTCGATTCAATAACGCAACCACATTGCTCCCCCTTTGTAAAATGGGGTTGGGGGGATTCTTGAGTTTGGAGGCTTGTCGCGTGATAGTTTTTGGAGACAGTTTCTGGAAAGATCAATTTTTAAATCCCCCTGGCTTCGCCTTCCCCCTTCGTGGAAGGGGGAATATTGAGGCAACCCAAAAGTCAAAAGCAAAGGCGAGATTCTTCGTCACCCTGTGGGTTCCTCAGAATGACAGGATATATCTTTCGTGATTCTAAATATAACTCGTTGGCCGACCGCAAGGTCCGTTAACCATGCGCCGGGTTCCTGTTCGCCGTCGGCGTTGGGTCCGTTAGCCCTCCGCAAGGAGTTAGTTCCAGCGGGAATCGAGGCCTTCGCGGGCGAAGCGTGAGGATTGTTGCACGATGCGGGTTTTGAGGTTGAGGACTTCTTCTAGTGCGGCCACCCGTTTTTGGACATCGAGTTCTTCGAGGAAGAAGCGTTGTTGGTCGAGAGTGAAGTCGAGCAGGTGAGCCATGCAATCGGCCGCCTCACCGAGGCTTTGGCAGTTATCGAGATCCAGTTCCAGTTCGTCGCGTTTTTCTTCCGGTAAGAGTTCCCTGAAATTCCAGAAGCGGGAAGCGAGGTTGTAGAAGCGCGAGCCTTCTTTTTTGTCGATGGGGGCGTCGTTGATATTGGTGAGCAGTTCGACGTTTGCCTGCCGGAACTCACTGTCGCCTGTTTCTTCAAGGACGCGAAATCGGGTTTGTCCTGACAAAACGATGTTGTATTTGCCGTCTTCCTGTTTGGTGTGTTTTTCGATGGGGCCGGCGCAGCCGATGTCGTCGATGGGTGGGTTGCCATAATAATCGTCTTCCCAGCCCGGTTTCAGCAGGACCATTCCGATCCACTGCCCGGTTTCAATCGAGTGTGCGACCATCTCCCGGTATCTCATTTCAAAGATATGGAGAGGTAGCAGGGTCGTTGGAAAATATACGGTTGAGGGCAGGGGGAACAAGGAGATTTGCCGGGTTTCAGTCATGAGGTCCTGATAAGTTGAAGGCGTTTTGTTAACTTCTGGCATTGTATCATTTCTTTGACTGTATTCCTGTTGTGGGACGGGATGCTTTATCTTCTGTTTAATTTTCGGTAATCTGCAACAGGGACGAAGATTTAGCATCTATATAGAAAGATAATATACCTTCAATTATTGAGGACAGCGTTTTAGTGAATACCACCATTGCCGACCCGATTGACCGATGTGCACAGATAAAACAGGAACTGACCGGCTGGGGCCTATATGGCGAAGTGCCGGAAGCACCGGGTGAAACCTGGCGTATTTCCCCTGAACCCTTCCCAATATCGAAGAAAGATG
>JAJDAX010000098.1 GCA_029261615.1 Nitrospinaceae bacterium | reverse complement strand
GACTAGTTCATAGCCGTTCATTTCCGGCATATTCCAGTCGACAAGGGCGAAATCAAAAAGATCGCTGGACTCAACGACTTGAAATGCCTCTTTACCGTCACCCGCTTCACTGACATCCAATCCCATACTGACAAGCATTTGTGTCAGAATCCGCCGAATGGCTTTCGAGTCATCGACTACCAAAGCACGCACATTCACCTCCTGTTGTCTTAATGAAAAAATCTTTTTCAGAGGTTTCCGGAATTTTCAGGCCATAAAAATATTTTGCCTGAAAACTGGGCGGATAACCCCAGAGCCCCAAATTTCCTGGTTGCTGTTACCGTATTTAGGTTAAGGGGAAAAACAATACTGTCAATGGAAAAACTAGAGGAGAATTTTATGGCGGGAGAACAAAAAAAACCCGCAGGTTAATACCAGTGATTCCACTGATTTAACTTGCGGGATTAATTTGTTTGTTTAGAAATTGTTATTCTGCGTTTTCGTCGAGACCCTGTTCCAACTCGTGCATGAACAGTGTTGCATTTTCCTTGGTGTCTTTTGCGGCCTCTACTTTTCTAACTCTGATTTCTTCGAGTTCTTCCTTGCCTTCAGGCGTTTCTGCCCAAGGGGTCAGACCGCCTTGTTTAAGCTTAATGATAGCGTTTTTGACTTTTTCAATTTTGTCTGCACCAAAATCGCGAATTGCAAGAAGTGCGTCTTCATGACCGTCATAAGCACACCATGCCTGAGTGTAGCAGTTGGTGTTAGCGCGGATCATCTTGAGGGTGATGTTCGCAAAATGACAGTGAACCCCGATAAAGGCACATACATGAATCTTGTTGTGCTGGATTGTGAGGTTTGGGTGACAAGGGTTGATTACCGCTTCCGGATCAATCTTTGGATAAATGGGACGGTAGTCCGGCATTGGAATGATATTCATGCCGGGCACTTCTTTAACCAGGTCAAGCGCCAATTTTGCCTTGTGGCGGGTTTCTTCTGTCCAGCCCCAGACCAACATAGGGCCAGGAAATAGAGTCGGGTTTCTGAGGGTCAATAGTTTTTCGGCACTGATTTCGAAGACTTTTTCTTCTTCGATTGGTTCGCCTTCAAGAAGGTGGAAACCTGACCCTTCCTCGGGTTGAAAGATACCCATGGCTGCTGCTGAGGCGGGAAGAAAACCCGCTGGCCCTAATTCTAATTTTGGCATTCTAATTAAACCTCCGATTAATCCAGACTTGGGATGAAAATATGCTTGTTTATATTTTTAAAGGGTAAAATTAATTACGTGTTTGAACCCGGTTTCGCCTTAAACCCTGCATGAGGGCAGGAAGCTAATTAAACCAAGGTTTTTAAAGAGGTTAATCCTATTATCAATTGGAGAAACTGTCAATACATAATTCCTCAATGGGGAGGGTTAATCAATTGATTTTTTTGCAAAATATGCTGTGTATTAACCGGGTGAAATCTACATTTCAGGGAATAAAATTTTAAAAGCCTATAATTAAAGGGCTTATTTTAAATTAAAGACGTGGTTCACTCTCCCGGCCAACCGCGGTCACGCATGCATTTACTGTAATGGGCCTGTGCTCTATAGGCTTGAGGGCCATTGCGCTCTGTTCCATCCAAGTGCGCAAGAGATCGGCATTCTCTTGAGTCACGAACCGCTATTGGATCTTTTTTCTCTTTTACAGAAGAATCACTGGCGCAGGAGTTAAAAAACAGGGCTATCAGAATCAAAATGATGTTTTGAAAATAATTTGGCCGCATTTTATTTTTTATTCTCCCACCACTCAAAGGGATTCTCTTTCCAGTCCAGCAGAGTCTGGATCTGCTCCTTTGGTAATTTTCCGGATTCCTTCATGAAATCGAGAAGCTCTTCGAACCGTATCAATGTGTGGAGTTCACAGTCCTGTTCCTCAAACCGTTTATGCGTTTCAGGAAAACCATACGAAAAAATTCCGAGACAGTGCCTTACCTTAGCGCCCGCCTCGCGCAAAGCGTGCACAACTTTTAGAACACTACCCCCTGTTGAGATCAGGTCTTCAACTACCACCACTTCCTGCTCGGGATTTAAAGGTCCCTCTATCCTGTTCTTCATACCATGATCCTTGGCAGTCGGCCTTACATATATCAGCGGACACTGTAGCGTATTGGCCAATGTGGTGGCGTGAGGAATGCCTGCTGTTGCGGTGCCTGCGATAACATCGGTTTTAATATGGTTGCTCTCAATTAGAGCTTTAAAGCCTTCAGCGATCAGGAAGCGATTGGAACAATTACCAAGAAGGAGCCGATTGTCATTGTAGATTGGCATGCGCGCGCCCGACGCCCAGGTAAAGGGGTTATCAGGTGCAATTTTTATCGCGCCCAGTTCGAGTGCAATTTCCGCAAGCTGCCTTGAAATCGGTTGGTTGGGTTCCTGAGGCATGGGGATCAGAAAGAACGGTGGATAAAGGACTCACCTTCACTGCCGGCAATTTCGCCCAGGCCCTTCAGTGTTAAATTGAAGAGGAATCGGGTTTCTTCCTGTCGAAGTCCACCGTTGATGTTGAGGCGCTGAATGACATCCACAGAAACTCCCCAACATCCGCAGGGGTTATTAAACGACAGCCGTCCATTTTTTTCAAGCAGGGTTTCGTTGAATTCATCAAAGCGTGCGCTGAATTTCATGTTCCAGCCCGGCAGGAAGGAATAATCGATCGTGCCCAGAATGGAAGCAGAGGTGTTGAGAGCGCTACGCCGTTCCATGATAAGCATCAGGTTATCAGTGGGGCGGACACCCACATCGAAATTGACTGTCTGGACAACGCCATCGTAAAGATCAATGGTGGAATCAAAATTGAGCATTAGCCAACTATATGGACGACTGTCCAGATCCAAACGGAGAAATGAGAACGGTCTTTGTTCATCCATAGAGGATGTCAAGGCACGCTCGGCTTCATTGAAATCATAACTCTGACTGATCTCGAATCGAGCGATTTGCTGGGTATTGCTGGAGTTGTCTGAGGTGACTTTTTTCAGCAACCGCTGGGTCAAAAAGTACGAAATGGTGTTGGTATTGGGGATTTGGTCGATGCCGTCAATTTGAAAGATCTGATTCCGGTCAAGTTCATCAATGTCCGGAATGAAATCATACTGGACGCGTGGTTCGATTACATGTTTGAACTTGGTGCTTCCATCCTTGCTGTCGAGATGAAAGATTTTATTGAATTTGGGACCTTCGAGGACTCCACGCACATCTACCAGTTCCCGGTTAATGGAGCCATGCGACGTGGTTCCCTGGAAGGAATCGCTGTAGTAGGTGTTGCGCACCCCGACGGTGGGTGTGAAGTTCAGCCATGGAAATAATTGAACCGGCGCAGACAACTGTGGGTGAACGTCAATCCTCTGAAGATTAACGACTTTATCGGTCAGGATACTGCCATCAAGGTCTGTTACGAAGGTGCTGAAAGTGGTGTCCTGATTGAAATACACATTGGTCTTGCCGATCTCAACTGGCTGAGTTCTCCAGATAGCTTGAGGCAGGATACCAAAGGTGTCGTCCCGACCGTCATCCTCACTCTCTCTTAACCGCGCGAGAAGATCGAAGGACTGGTTGCCCCAGGTTTTGAACAAGGTGGCCCAGGAGTCCGTACTGCGCCGTGTCCTGTTTTCCGTCTGATCGCGAAAGGTTTTGTTGAAGTTATCACTTGAGGTCAGGTCGAGCTTGCCATTCAGAGCCCAGCCATATGGCAATTCCTGTTTGTGGAAAGCATCGATTTTCCAGAAAAAGTTTCCTGTCACCTGATCGTCGATGAATACCCCGTTAAACTGCCCAGCGGTGGTGGGGCTAGGTGTGTAGCGGTACTCCAGGGAGGTCTGGACCCCGCGTCGTTCCATGTAATCCACCCCGATGGTGGCATCCTGATGATCGTTGATGGCCCAGAAAAAAGAGTTCCCCAAAGTGAAGCCGTCCAGGTTGGATTGACCAATGCTGGGGGTCAGGAAACCCGTTTTTCTACGATTGTCGAGCGGTACATAACCGATGGGGATGTACCCCACTGGCATGTTGCGAATTTTTACCACCCCTCCCTTAAAAAGGGCCCTGTCATTGGCTTCTATGTCCGCATTATCCACCTCAATCTTCCAATCCGGAATCTTCCCGGTACAGGTGGTCAGGCTGGCATCAGTGATCTTGTAATGGTTTTCGCTGAGCTTGGAGATTTCTTTTCCCTTGACGAAATACTTGATCCCCTTTGGACTTCCAAGGGTTCCTTGGGCATCGAACAGTCGACCTCTCTCGGTCTTGATATCGATCTGGGCTTTGGTTGAGCGGAGCCGGGTCCCGTTTTCTGCGATCATCACAACATGGCCGATGGCTTCTCCCCTTCCCGTTTCCGGGTTCATCAGGATGCGATCAGCATGCACCTCACGTTTCTGATACTTGATGCGAACGCGACCCCAGGCCTTCACCTGGTTTTTTTCCGGGATCTGTTCCAGATGGTCCGCAGAAATATGGATTGGTGGTTCGGTATTTTTTTTGGTTTTGGTTCCGGGGGCTGGTTTTTTGGCCTCAGGTGGAGGCGGAGGAATCGGGGCGAAGTTGTAGGGCGAGGGAAACTGGCTTCCCTGATAGGTGTCTTGGGCCTGAGCCAGATTTGGACACAGAGCCGCCATCAGCAGAATGGCAGATAATCTAATGAAGCTTTTGACGTTCAATGCTTTGCTTTGCCTCAGCGATGGTGAACACTGAACCGGTAACCAGCACGAGGTCACGGGGCCCGGATCTATTTTTAGCTGTATGCAAAGCATATTGAATTTCCTCAATAATTTCAATAACTTTGTTCGAAATTTGTAATAATTTAAACAAATTATGGGGATCAGCACTTCGCTCCATCTGGGGCCTGGCAAGCAACACCTCATCTGCAAAACTGCCTATTATTTCAGCAACTTGAGGGAGGTCCTTGTCCTGCATGATTCCAAGGACGACTCGGCACCGCTCGTACTGAAAATGCTCCTGAACAGCATCCGTCAGTTTTTTGACTGAATCCGGGTTGTGAGCGCAATCCAGGATTACAACAGGGTCTTTGCCAACCACTTCCATTCGGCCTGGCCAGTGGGCTTTTTTGAGACCTTGTCGCAGACTATCCTCGTCTAGAAAAGCCTTTTGGGTCTCAAGGGCCTGTTTAACAGAGGAAATGGCCAAAGCGGCATTCTGGACCTGAAATTCGCCTAAAAGCGAGATTTCCAGACGCTCATACATTTGGTCAGAGTTGCTCCAGTCGAAGGTCTGACTGTGCCCATTCCAGTTTCTGCCTCG
>JAJDAX010000097.1 GCA_029261615.1 Nitrospinaceae bacterium | reverse complement strand
CAGAAGGCCCGCGACTATAAAGAAAAAGGTCAATTTCCTTTCATCTTTATCGACGAAGCCGAATCGGTACTGGGTACGCGACAAGCCATGCGCGGGCACAACATCTCCAACACGTTGGTGCCTATGTTCTGTGCGGAGATGGACGGCATTCAATCAGTACGCGACATGGTGGTGATCCTCGCAACCAACCGACCAGATCTCATCGATCCTGCCATTTTACGCCCCGGCCGCATCGACAAAAAAATTAAAGTCAGCCGGCCCAGCCGGGACGACTGCGAGGCCATCCTCAAAGTTTATCTGAAGCCAAACCTGCCGTTGGAAGACAGTCTGGAAAAGGTCAGCAATCTGTTTCTGGAAAAACTGTTCGCCCGCACGCAGGAACAGGTCGCGCTGGTGCTGACGCTTCGAAGCGGTGACTTCAAAAAACTGTACTGGAAAGATTTCATCTCCGGCGCCATCCTCGAAGGCATCGTCAGCCGCGCAAAGGAAACCGCCATCGAACGCGCCATCAATGGAGAAGAACTGGTCATCAAAGCCGATGATTTGACTGATGCGCTTCGGGTCGAATTCAAGGACAACAGCATTCTGCCTGCAGACTCCAACATGGAAGACTGGCTGCAACTGCTCGACTTCGATCCGAAACAGGTTGCCCGTGTCCGGCGCCCCGATGACTCCGACCAGGCCACGCACAAGACCATGCGTCGTTCCATCATATGAGCCGGCAAGTCCCCCTGCTTGGCATTGAAACCGAGTACGGCATTATCCGCGAAGATCTCGAAACATCCGATCCGGTCGAGGAGTCGATGGAATTGCTGCGCATCTGCCAGCATCCCAGCGTTTTCCAAAAGTGGGACTATCGCAAAGAACGCACGCATCTCGACATGCGCGGTTTTACAGTAAACCGTCTGGCGCAGGACGAAGAAGAAGATGAGTTTTGCGAGGAAGACCGCAAGCGGCCCTACTCCTACCTCGACATGAAAAGCGACCGGGTGTTGACCAACGGCGCGCGCTTCTACAACGACCACACCCATCCCGAGTACGGCACACCAGAATGTGCCAACTTGTTTGACCTGGTCGCACATGACATGGCGGGCGAAGACATCGTGCGTGAATGCGTGCGCCTGCGCAATGAAGAGATCGGGACGGACGGGTTGCAGTTGTTCAAAAACAACACCGACTACAGTGGCCACAGTTACGGCACACATGATAACTACCTGATTCAACGACACCTTCCCTTCGAAACCTGGAGCAATGCCTTGCTGGCATTTCTGGTGACCCGGCAACTTTACGCCGGTGCAGGCAAAGTGGGTGTGGAAGGCGATCACCCTGACGGTTTCATCGGGTTACAACTCGCCCAGCGTTCCGATTTCATGGAAGCGATCATGAACATCGAAACCATGACCAAACGGCCCATCATCAACACGCGCGACGAGCCACACGCCGATTCATCTCAATACCGCCGACTGCATTTAATCCTGGGGGATGCCAACATGTCGTCTTACGCGACTGCCCTTAAAGTTGGCACCACGCGGCAAGTGTTGCGATTGATCGGGGAAGAAAAACTGACTTCCTTTCCAGAGCTTGCTGATCCGGTGAAGGACTGCCGGACCGTGTCGCGCGATCTTTCGGGAAAAACGTTGCTCAATCAAAAACAGTCCGGCACCATCACGCCGCTCGAGATCCAGCGCGCCTACCTCGAGCAGGTTGCACAACACCCTCCATCGGATGAAGAAAACGAAAAGGTAGAATACGACTGGGTTGTGCGGGAATGGGGCCGCACTCTGGATGACCTCGACAAGGACTCAGATCAACTGGATGACCGCATCGACTGGGCCATCAAGCGCAGCCTGTACCGGGATTTTATGGAATCCGAAAATATGGAGTGGGACGACCCGGTTTTACAAAGTCTGGACCTCGAATACCACAACCTGAACCCGGAGCGCGGCCTGTACACGGCGTTGCAATCTCAGGAAGGGATCGTCAATCTGATTCCCCGGGATCGGGTCGAAAATGCCATCCAATGCCCCCCAAAGGATACCCGTGCCGCAATTCGTGGACAAATGGTACAATTATATAAAGACAGAATACGTAAAGTTCACTGGACCGGCGTTGAGTTTAACGACGGAGATGTGCTGGACTTGACGGACATCATCACGCAGAATGACGTGGAACTTAAACTGCAATCAAGCAAGGAGCAGTTCGCATGACCATACAGCCTATTGAAATGAATGATCCGCTGCGCCGGGAAGAAAAAAAAGATCCCGCACCGGACCACAAGGATGCCGGGCCTAGCCGTCCAGATGTTTCCCGCCCCGGTCGGGATGATCTTCTCAAGCGAATGAAGAAGGTTGACCCGAAGCAATCTGAAAAATACAAGCAGCGAACGGGTCAATGAGCGCTTTGGATTTAGACAATCAGCAACAGGGCGATTTTATCGATCTCCTCAGCCGCTCAGGCTACGCCTGGCCGGATGCCTCCGGCATGCCGGAAATCGACAAGGCCAGCCTTACCCACGGCACAACGGTTCTCGCTTTTCACTACAAAGATGGTGTGTTGATTGCTGGTGATCGCCGGGCCACGGCTGGCAATGCCATCATGTACGAGCGTTGCGATAAGGTGATCCCCATCGACGACTATTCGCTGATGGCAATCGCAGGGGTTCCGGCAACTGCGTTTGAAATGGCCCGCGTTCTCTCTCACAACTTCGAGTACTACAGGCGGTCCCAGTTGCAGTCGCTTTCTACTGAAGGCAAAGTCCGCGCCTTGTCGCGTCTGCTCAAAGACAACATGGGGCTGGCCCTGCAAGGTGTCGGCGCAGTGAGCCCCATCTTCGCGACCTACAATTTGAAAACAGAAGCTCCGATGATTTATTTTTACGATCTCCTCGGGGCGCAGTTTGAAATCAGAACCCACACCGCAACCGGGTCGGGTTCCCCTGTCATCCGGGGTGTTCTGGAGCACGAAGACCTGTGGGGGCAAAAACTGCTTAACCAGCGTTCCAAAGAAGAAGCATCTTTACTGGCTATCCGCCTGTTGCAAACAGCAGGTCGGTTTGATTCCGCCACCGGGCAAGCCCGACCGGATGACAATATTTTTCCCATCATCGCCTGTATTACGGCCAAGGGTTATCACTTCCTTCCTGATGAAGAAGTGGCGTCGCTTTTCCAGCAGGCCATTCAGCGCACTTAAATAAGAGACAACCATGTTTGACGAACCATTTCGCTGGCTGGAAGCCATTTCGACCCGGCACAGTTACGTTCAGGAAAAACTGAAGAAAGGTCAGCCTGTAATAGCAGTGCCTTATAAAGACGGCACCGTCATGATGGGCTTTTCCTCTCAACCGGGAAAAATTTTTGAACTCTACGACCGCATCGCCCTCGGTGGCCTCGGCCACCCGGCCGATGTCGAACGCCTGCGCATGACCCTCCTCGACATGGCACACCTGGAAGGTTTCAATCGTTCAGATAAAGACGTGACCATCGCCCGTCTCCTGCAATTCGGAATCGCCCCAGCCCTCAAACAGAATTTCGAAGAAGTGGTGCGTGCTCCTTACCTGATCCAACTGTTGCTGATGGAAATTGATTTCAACAACCGTGCCTTGTTTTTCCGGATCAATTATGACGGCCATTGGGAAACATTCAAAAAAGGCGCCGTGATTGCCGGAGACTCTAAATTATCCGACGCGTTGGAAGAGAAAATCGAAGCCACCGACTTTGCTTCCCTCTCACTGGACGACGCACTCTTGAAAGTCTGTCGTATCTGGGAGGAAGCCAAACAGGACATTGTCGACGAGGAATCTGATGATCCCGCGCCCACTTTAAAGGAGGCGTTCGATAAATGGACGTTGGAAGCGGCCGTCCTCTCCACGGCGACTCAACGAAAAGCCTTGTACCGTGCACTCTCTCCTGATGAAATTGAAAAGTTAAAATCGGCCTGTCTTTCATGAAAAAACGGATTTACGGAATCGAAACCGAATACGGTCTTTTGATTAAAGGTGAGGATTTTAAATACGGCTCTGTCGATGTTGCGGTTCGTGTCAAAAACCATATCTTTGAAAATAAAACCGGCGTGCTTGATCTGCATTATCGAGCCAACGACGAGCCACCAGGTAATGGCGGGTTCATGATCAACGGTGGCCGGGTCTACCTCGATATGGGACACCTCGAATACGCTTCGCCGGAATGCTCCAACCTGATTGACCTTGTCACCTACGACCGTGCAGGCGACATGATCGTTCAGGATGCCGTCGAAGAAATGGGTTGGGGTGATCAGGTTTCCATTATTAAAAACAACGTGGATCTCGAAACCAACGCAACCTTCGGCTGCCATGAAAATTATCTGGTCAGTCGCGCATTTCAATTCGATAACCGCGAAAATCTTCGCATACTGGCATCTTTCCTGGTCACACGGCAAATTTATGCCGGGGCCGGGCGGACCGGTGCATGCAATCCCCAGCCATTCCGAGACTGGGACGAGGTGAACCACCAACAGAAAGAACAGGAAGAAGTCGACTTCCAGATTTCCCAGCGCGCCGATCATATTCCGAACGAATTTTACCGCTGGGTCCAGTACAACCGCGCTATTGTCAACACGCGCGACGAACCTCTGGCTGATCCGAGCAAATACCGCCGCATTCACTTACTCGTGGGTGATTCCAACATGAGCGAATTCGCCACGGCCCTGAAAATGGGATCGACGGCGGTGCTGATGGAACTGATCGAACTGGGTGTTGCGAATCCGGACTGGATCCTTGCCGACTCGGTTTCCACGATGCGCGATATCTCGCGTGACCCGGATTTCAAATGGGAAATTACTCTTCGCGATGGCAAACGCTCCACCGCTCTTGAGTTGCAGTGGGAAATGGTGAACTCCGCCAGGGAGCATCTCACTGGAAGCTCGGCTGATACGGATTGGGTCATCGAGGCCTGGGAATCAGTGCTGACCGATATCCCGAAAGGACCGGAGGCATTGCTGGGCAGGGTCGACTGGGCTAGTAAATACTGGATGCTGACAGAGTTCATGAAAGCGCAGGATTTATCCTGGCAGGACCCGTGGGTCAAGAGTCTTGACCTCGAATACCATAATCTCAATCGTCAAAAAGGTTTATACTGGGGGTTGGAAGAAACAGGTGACGCCTGGCGGCGGACAACGGATTCTGCGGTTGAACATGCCAAAGGCACAGCACCGAAAGGCACCCGAGCCGATGGTCGTGGTGAACTGGTCAAAAAACTTGCGCAAAGCCAAACAGGCTACCTGATCGACTGGATTGGATTCAGGCTGAACAAGGAAGAACCCTTTCTAATGCTGGACCCGTTTATTTCGTACAAAAAGGAAATACGCGATTACCTGAAAAACCTCGACCTGCAGCAACCCTACGATCGCGATTCCTTTTTTCGATAATGCCAGCGCTCTTTGCGGAGGGCTGACGTGAAAACATTAGGTGGTTCCCCTTCGACAGGCTCAGGGTGGCATTAAGTGCCATTTTTTCTTTCTTAACAAAGTGAAGAACCTCACCTTGGGCTTTTTATTTTTGGGTTACTGCGAAGATATCTTTAAAACCAGGAGGAAAGCAAGACCAAGGGGTTTGAATACAACTTGCATCCAAGAAGAACCTTGCCAATGGCAAATAACATTTTTCGTAAACTCTATTTAAAAACTTCTGCACGGCAATCGATATGACGGACTGCATCTTCTGTAAAATTGATTCGGGTGAAATCCCATCGGAAAAGGTCTATGAGGACGAGGATTTGTTCGTCATCAAAGACGTCAATCCACAGGCACCGACTCATCTGCTCATCATTCCAAAGCGTCACATCCCGACTCTGCTGGAACTGGAAGAGCAAGACCGGACGGCGATGAGCCGGGTCTACGAAGTGGCGGGACAACTTGCCCGTGAAAACGGTTTCGACAAGTCGGGCTTCCGGGTCGTGGTCAATTGCGGTGCCGGAGCCGGACAATCCGTGTTTCATATACATTTTCATTTAATGGCGGGACGGGCCATGCAATGGCCTCCCGGTTAAATCATGACCATCACAGCACAATCCCTATATGAAAAACTACGACATTACCGTGTCGGCAGCCCTCTTTGTGAGTTCACAGAGGAGCATTGCGCCCGCATGCTTCCTTACATCGAAAAAATTGAACGCCTGAAACAGGAAAAAAATGCGATCATCCTGGCGCACAATTATGTCGCCCCGGAAGTGCTGTTCAGCGTTGCCGATTACACTGGCGACTCATACGGCCTCTCGAAGAAAGCGCTGGAATCGGATGCGGATGTAATCGTGTTCGTTGCGGTCCGCTTCATGGCGGAGACGGCCAAGATTCTCAATCCCGAAAAAACTGTACTGGACCCCAACCCCAACGGTGGTTGCTCGCTTGCTGACAGCATCAACGCAGGCATCGTTAAAAATCTGCGGCGCGAGTTTCCCGATCACACCTTCGTCTGCTACATCAACACCACCGCAGATGTTAAGGCCGAGTGCGACGTATGTGTGACCTCATCCAACGTCTATAAAATTATCGAGGCCATCGAAAACGATAAAATTTATTTTCTGCCGGATAAGTTGATGGCGCAAAATGTCATCGATTATCTAAAAGGAAAAGGCTCGGCCAAGCAGATTGATTATTACGACGGCACCTGTTATGTACATGAAGAGTATGAGCCAGGGTCGATTGACTTCATCCGACAGAATAATGAAGGCGTGGAAATTTTGGTGCACCCGGAATGCACTCCACCCGTGGTGGGAAAAGCGGATTACGTTGGCAGCACTACCGGAATGCTGGAGCATGTGCGACAGTCGGAGAGTGATTCGTTTTTTCTTTTGACCGAGTGCGGGCTAACCGGAATTTTACAGACGGAGTATCCAGAAAAAAATTTCGTCGGCACCTGCACCATGTGTCGATACATGAAATCGAATTGTCTGACTCATATTGTCAGCACACTTGAGAACCCGCTTCCGGAAAACATAATTAACATGGAACCCGATGTCCAACAACGCGCTCTTGCCTGTGTTGATCGCATGTTCCATTATGCCGAATAGTGTTTTCTTCCACTTCTTTT
>JAJDAX010000096.1 GCA_029261615.1 Nitrospinaceae bacterium | reverse complement strand
AACCGGGACGGCGCCAATACGAAACAGGGCGAACGTCAAGGCCAGGAAATCAATTCCGGGCGGTACCATCAAGAGAACACGGTGACCCTTGAGAAATCCGTAGCGCACCAGGCCACCGGCAAGACGGTTGGCATCTTCATTTATTTCACGAAAGGTGACGGTGGTGGTGTGGCCTTCCCGCGGGAAATGCACTGCTGGCTGGTCGGGTTGCGATTGAGCCAGTTCATCCAACAGGGAAGCAATATTTTGCGAAGGCATCAGGGCTGCCTCGGAAAAGTTAGGTGCGTAATGGTTGTTCTTTGTTTAAACATCGAGGGCGGATTTGACCAGAGGTATGGAGACTTTCTTCTTTTGCCGCAGGGATTCTGTGTTGATTTTTTCAATGGCGTTTTTCATGGAGGGATAGTCTCTTGGTAATTGCTGGATCAGGAAATTCACAACACGTTCGGGAAGTTCAAGGTCACGGTCTTTCCCTAGTTTGGTCAACACCGAGGCCTGGGCTTTTTCACTTAAAAGATCGATTCCGACCGTCAGGCCCCATTGGAAGCGTGAGGTTAGATACGACTCCGTTTCAGGCAATCGGTCCGGTGGAAGTTGACTGGTAAGTGCGAGGCGGTCTCCATTTTCCCGAATGGTATTGTAAACCTGATACAGGATTTCCTGTGCTTTTGGCACGCCAGTCAAATAGTCTATGTCGTCCATTAAAAGTAATTGATGACGGGAAACTTCGCTGGCCCACTCAAGCCCCTTCTCGGGTGCTGCCGAATTTAACTTTTCGACCCATTCCTTGCATGAAATATAAAGAGTGTCCTGCCCTTGATTTGACGCTTCGTTTCCCATGGCCATCAGTAAATGCGTTTTTCCTGAGCCCGGTCCCCCGGAAATAAACAGGGTTTGAAACGGCGCATCGGGATTGCCCACCAGGTCCTGAGCTGCAGACAAGGCAAATGCCGATGAGGGAGATTCGATAAAACTATCAAAATTAAAAAGTGGCTGTGCGGGGAATCTGAAAAGGAACTGAGTCTTTTCGGGCTCGCCAGGTGTTGAAGAAGAACCCATCATGGTTATTTTGGTCCGACGTTGATCTCGACGTGTGTTTTGCTAAAGGAAGGCTCTACCATGATGGTGCACATCTGGCCTTCCTGCTCGTATACCATCACAGTGATTTTTTGCTCCATGATGCTGATGGACGACCATCCCTTTGCCACCATTTCATTTCTGTAAAACTCGATTACCTCGTCTTCATCGTTCCAACCGGTAAGATGCAGTTTGCCTACTTTGACTGCCCCGCTGCCGGATTCATAGATAAAGGATTTACTGCGATCCAGATCGAATCCCGGTGGGATGGGGACATTGCCAAACCGGGTGGTGAGCGCTGCCGGGTTCTGGACGCCTTCTTCACCGGGTGGGGGCTGTACCGGTTCCATGAGAGCGCAAGCATTGAGACCAAAAGTCAAAATACCAATGAGGAAAATCCTGAAATTCAGTGATTGGATTATTTTCATGAAGGGACCGTAAGAGATTTACCCACATAAACCAGACCCAGCCCAAGGATCATCACGACCAGGCCGATGGTTCTGAGGGTGGAGTTTGGAATTTCCGGAAGTTTACTGACCCACTCCTTGTATTGGGTGGGAAAACAAAAAAAGGGAATTCCTTCGAAGATCATCATTAAACCGGCTGCAGAGAGAAAGAAAGCCATGGTTCACGATTCCAGTTGGGGGGAGTCTGCCCGAAAACGGGTGAGCACTTATGGAAGGGCAGAGCAAAATAAGCGAATGGGACTGATGATTGAAGCGTCAGCTTCAGAGTTATATCTTGAAGCCTGACTCGATTATCTGCAATCCGGTTTCGGGAGTCAATAGAGGAAATCCTGATTTAAGAACCCGGGAATGTAGGGGGTCGTCACCCCTTTGGGATGGAGATGGGAAAATACTCCGTGAAATGGGCCGAAAACGGAGTTGTCAATTCTGAAAGTGCCATTATATAATGAGTTACTGGACGTTGACCTTCAAAGCGTTTTGATTGCAGGGGGCAGACAGATTTTTCAGGGTGTCATCCCCCGGGTTTTGGCCTTCATTTTAAAAGGCCTGCGTTCTTTTCAAATAAAAAAAATCCTGACAGGATTTATGGAAAGCCTTCATAATTAAAGGTGTTACCAGATCCTTTTTTGTTAATCATCAGGCTCCCTTACCTTTAATCTGCTTCTGAAAGAAAGGTTTCTCAATGACAGGCCTCAAAAGAAAATGGTGTGGCTCACTCCTTCTGGCTATGGTTTTATGTTTCCCCGTAAGTCAGGGCTCCGGATTTTTAACCGGGACTTTAATAGAGGAAGCCTCGGCCCTGACCGCTGACAACATGGCGTTGGGGAGCAATATTTTTGTCGAAATCGCGAAGAAGCAGAATCCCGCAGTGGTGAATATCAGCGTCAAGTCAAAAGGTCCTGAACCCACTGTGCGTGCCCCGGCCCCTCAGCGTCCTAACCCAAACCCAAATGCTCCGCGTGGCCAGGATCCTTTTCGTGATTTTTACGACCGGTTCTTTGGTGAACGTGAGAACAACAACAAGCCGAAGCGTGGCATGGGATCGGGATTTATTATTGACGAAAAGGGACACATCCTCACCAATTATCATGTTGTCGATGGCGCTGATGAAATCGTTGTGTCGGTGACTGTGGGGGATAAAGAAAAAGAAATGAACGCTACCCTGATCGGTCATGATTCCAAAACCGACATTGCACTCATCAAAATTGTTCCGGAGAAAGGAGAACCTGAGACTTTCCACCACCTGAACTTTGGTGATTCGGATAAACTCGAGGTGGGCGAATGGGTGATGGCTATTGGAAACCCTTTTGGACTCAGTCATACCGTCACCGTAGGAGTTGTGAGCGCCAAAGACAGGACTATCGGTGCCGGACCCTATGATGAGTATATTCAGACCGACGCTTCGATCAACCCCGGCAACAGTGGCGGCCCTCTCATCAACATCAAGGGTGAAGTGATCGGAATCAATACCGCGATTATTTCAGGCAATACGGGTGGTAACGTGGGCATCGGCTTTGCCATTCCCATCAACGTCGCCAAAGGTATTCTCAGTGACCTGCGCGAAAAAGGTACCGTTACCCGAGGTTGGCTGGGTGTCATGATTCAGAAGATCACTCCGGAACTCGCGGACTCTTTCAAGCTGAGCGATGACAATGGTGCGCTTGTGGGCGATGTTATTCCAGATGGTCCCGCAGACAAATCCGGGATCAAACGGGGTGACGTGATCGTCAAGTTTAACAACCAGAGCGTAAAGGAAATGGAAGAGCTGCCAAAAATTGTTGCCAGTACCACTCCGGGCAAAGCAGTTCCTGTTGAGGTGATCCGTGACGGAAAGTCAGAAATCATCCAGGTCACCATCGCGGTTCTTAAAGATACTCAGAACAAGGTGGCATCGCTGCCTAAGGATAGTCTGGGAATGGAAGTGCAGGATATCACGCCAGAACTTGCGCAGTCTTTAAAGCTTGATGCGACTGAAGGCGTTCTGGTGTCCAACGTAGTACAGGGGAAATCCGCAGGTGAAGCGGGTCTCCGGCGCGGTGATGTCATTACCGAGATCAATCGCAAGCCGGTGCGTAATATTAGTGATTACCGCAGCCAGACCGCCAGCCTCAAAGAGGGTGATACCGCTTTGATGTTGATCCGGCGTGGTGGGTCGACGATTTACATCGCGGTAAAAGTTCAGTAAATTTCCAGCCATCTCTGAAACAACCCGGCGGGCATTTGCCCGCCGGGATTTCCTTTGTTATCTCATAATGCCCAAAAGTTGGTTCATTAGGATTATCTCCCTCCTGATTTTGGCAGGGTTTGCCCTTTCCTGGAGCGGATTGCATGCTGCCGGATTGGATAACCGTCGTACTCCTATTGTGCGGGCGACGGAAGCGGCAGGGCCTGCGGTAGTCAATATTTTCACCGAAGAAGCCCCGCGGGGAAATCAAAGCCCTTTTCGTAGTTTTTTTGGTGATTCATTTTTCCGTCAGTTTTTCGGTAATGCCCCCACCAAACGCCCTTCCAAAAGACGTAGCCTCGGCTCCGGGGTGCTGATTAATTCCAAAGGATACATCCTCACCAACGAGCATGTCATCGCGCAGGCTGTTCGCATTCAGGTCACCCTTCTCGACAACCGGGAATACGAAGCGCAATTGATTGGTGCAGATGCGAGGTCCGATCTTGCGGTGATCAAAATCGATTCGAAGGAACCCTTGCCATTTGTGCCCATGGGGCGGTCTGATGATTTAATGATCGGCGAAACCGTGATTGCCATCGGCAACCCCTTTGGATTGAATCACACAGTGACTCAGGGAATCATCAGCGCTTTACACCGTACAATTCGAGCCAATCGAAAACAGGTTTATAGCGATTTCATTCAGGTCGATGCGTCAATCAACCCAGGGAACAGTGGCGGTCCGTTGCTCAATATCAACGGTTCGTTAATCGGGATCAACACGGCTATTTTTCAAGATGCGGAAGGCATCGGGTTTGCCATCCCCATCGGTACAGCGCGTCGAATAGTCAATGATCTGATTGAGTATGGAACAGTCAGGCGGGGTTGGCTGGGTGTTTCCGTTCAAGATCTAACGCCGGACCTGGTGCGTTATTTCAAACTTGAAAATAGCGGGGGTGTCCTGGTCACACGAGTGGTCCCAAGAGGTCCAGCTGAAAAAGCCGGCATCCGACAGGGTGATATCATCACCTCCATCGGTGATCATCGGGTGATCAACAAGTCGGATTACTTCCAGGCATTGTCATCTTATACAATTGATGATGTTTTTAACCTCGGAGCCTTACGTGATGGCGCCAAAAAAAATATCCGGCTGCGACTGACCACAATCCCGCCTGGCTATGCGCGTGAGTTTGCGGAGCAATGGCTTGGGGTCCGTGTGAGTACGGTAGACCTTTCGGCGCGGAAGCGGTACCGGTTGTCAGCTGAGGAAGGTGTCGTGATCGTCAAGGTTTCCCCAAACGGAGTGTGCGGGAAGGTTGGCATTCAGCCAGGTGACGTGATCCGTCGCGTCAATCGGGATAATATACGCAATCGTGCTGACTATGAAAAAGCCATTATGGAAGCAGGTAAATTGAGCAGTGTCGTGTTACTGGTACAACGCGGGCGTTCCGGTTATTATGTGACCCTCGAACCCTGACCCTCCCTTTAAAAATGGACGATGCCGATTTAAAAGAGATCGAACGGTTAAGCGAGTTAC
>JAJDAX010000095.1 GCA_029261615.1 Nitrospinaceae bacterium | reverse complement strand
GACCGCTTAAAAAAATTCATCTCGTCCTTCTGTTATTGTTCCTCCTTCAACTCACGATAGGAGCCGGGTTGCTGATCGCCCAGCCGGAACCTGTTGTCCCGGTTGTAGGTGCGCCCCGGGTCGAGTCCTTATTGATCGGTGGACATCCCGAATACACGCAGATTCGGATAAACCTTGACCAACCGGCTCTCTATCAGGTCATTCCTGATTTTAACAAAAAAAAGATCGTTGTTTTCCTTCCTGATGCCCAAATGGGAGAGGCCCTCAAAGCACGCAGCTTCCCTGATCGGAACCTGGATCGAATCGATGTCACCCAGTTACAGGAAGGCGTGCGCGTCACGTTTCGGCTCAAACATAAGAACACACGGATTTTCCATTACGAGCAACAAACACCCGGGGCGGCGGTAGTGCTGGATTTCCAGGGCCACAACAAACCGATACTCAGGGCAAAGCCCAACAGCACTCCTCCCACTGAAGCGAAATCTGGAAAAGAAAAAGCCTCCCGCCGTAACCAGGGGAAAGGCCAAAAAAAGGACACTGGGCTTACTGAAAGACAGGCGCGTCAAATTGTTAAAGAGGATGCTGAAAAAAAAATCAGTCAGGGATGGGATGAATATAAAAGCGCCTTGAGCCTTTACCAGCAGGAATTGCACACCGAAGCACTTCAAGCCTTTGATGAATATCAAAAGAATTACCCGCAAAGCCCGCTTCTTGAAAATATTTTATTCCTGAAAGCCGAGACCCTGTTCAAGGTCAACAACCCGAAACCTTTCCCCATTTATGAAGACGTCATCACCGCTTATCAGTTGGCAATGAGACGTTATCCAAAATCTAAATTTTTCGATCATGCTTTGTTCAAGCTCGGTGTCATCTTTGACAACATGGACCTTCCGCTTGAAGCGAGGACACTGTTCCTTCGCGGCATTGAGGGCAATAAAAAGAGCCTGTACAACAAAACGCGCCATTTGAAAATGGCTCAAATGCTGCTCCGTGAAAACCGGTTTGAGGAAGCCAACAAAGCCTTTAACGAAATTTTAAAAAATGACCCCAATAACGAAGAGGCTCGTGACTCCACATTTTCCATAGCGCTCAGCCTATTCGAGCTTAACGATTTATCCGCCTCCCGCAAAGTTTTCGAAAATGCGTCAAGCCGCTGGCCAAAACAGTTGAAGGAGGTTCCGGAAATTAACTATTACATGGGTGAAATCTATTTCCATCAAAAGGAATACGAAAAAGCCCGAAAACATTTTTTTCACTTCATTAACCTTGAACCGGAAACCTTGAGAGGGCACCAAAGCCTTAACCGCATTGGCGATTCCTACCTCATGGAGAATAAAGGGTTGGCTGCCCTGTCCGTGTTTGACAGATCACAGAAGGTCAACCCAGGTTCTGCAGAATCCCAATACGCGCGAATTCGACTGGCTGATATTGGTGTGCGCGACCCCACTCTGCCCATTCAAGACATCATTTTCGATATCCCCGAGTACTTTCGACCTGTGGAAACTTATCAGGATGTATTCGACAACGCTAAAAGCCAAAACATCCTGGCAGAAGTCACCTTAAGCCGAGGCACCGCGCACCTCCAGCAAAAGCAATACCTGGAAGCGTTCCGGGAATTTCAGAAGCTGATTACTTTTGACAGGGGAAGCCGTTTTTATAAAACCGCCCGCAATTTGCTGGAGCAGGCTCTCGTCTTTTTAATTGACGATTATTCTGCCCAAAACGGTAGCCTGCCTATCCTGTATGCCTACAATCAATTTCGTAATCTCAACATCGGCGACGTACGAAAAGTGGAAACGTTGCTTCAAGTGGGTGAAAGCTATCAGGCTATTGGCATGACCCGTGAAGCATTGTCATTTTATGAACGGGTAAAAAAATCGGATCCAAACGGGGTTTACCGTGACCGCTTGTTTTTAAATCTTGGGAAAATCCACGTCGAACACGGTAGTTATTCGGAAGCTGAAGTGGTCGCGCGAACTTTCCTCACAAATTTTCCGCTCAGCCCCGAGGTCCCGGAAGCAATGAAGATTCTTGCTGCGGCCTATAGAGGACAGGAAAATTTTGAAGCGGCGCAGGACATTTTTCAACAACTTCTCTCCCGGGCAGATGCAGACCCTTCTGAAATACACTACCTGTCCGGGGAAACCTGGTTTCAAAAAGGCGATCAGGAACAGGCCATTCGCGAATACGCAATGGCCATCGATCAATTCGACCGAACCCGCCCCATCGCACCCATTCATGTGCGGGATGCCTACTATAAACTGGGACTGGTCCTTTACCAGGCCGGTCGTTATCAGAGGGCCCTGGAGGGACTGATCTCCGCGCGCCGCCTGTTTCCAACCCATTCACTCCGAGAATGGGCCGATTTTCTTATCGCCGATTGTTATGACCGGCAACAGGACAAATCCAAAGCGGAAGATGAATTCAAAAATCTCATAGAAGCTTCCACCGATGAACCTCTGTTGAAACACGCAGCAGAAATTGGAGCTAAAGTACTGGACTGGGAAAAACGCCTGAAGGACAAGTTATAACCACCTTGTGGTGGGGCCAATTGGCTGAGCTTCTATGCTCCATCACCAATTTTTGGAGATGCCCTTCGGCAACTCCCTGAAGAACATTTCTAAAAATTGTTTCGGCCCTCTAATCTCCCTTGTGAATTGAGGGAGATCGCGTTGCCGGGACTAATTTTTTCAAATTATTAGAGACATACTGAAATTCCTATATAATGAAAACAGAACCGTCCCGCACCCCACTCTCTTCCGACCCACGGCTTCCTATGAATGAAACCAGCCAGGACGATCCAAAAAAGCAGGAACTTGAAGTTCTGCGCCGGGCCTTTACCTCGTTCACGGAAGTCACCGAACAGCTTCAAAAATCCTACGACAACCTTCAATTACGTATTCAGCAGTTGGACCTGGAGCTCGCGCGGAAAAATGAGGAACTCGAACAAAACCTGCGTGAAAAAGAAGAGGTTAAAAACTATCTGGATTTTATTCTGCAAAGCTTGACCAATGGCGTGATCGTCGTCGACCATGAAGGCTGTGTCACCACGTTCAACAAAACTGCAGGACTCATCAGCAGTCTGGACCCGGCGCTTTGCCTCGGGAAATCCCTTAAAGAATTATTCACAAATGATCGTTTGCTCCATCTCCTCGAACGCCTGTCCGATTCTGAAGAATCCACCATGACACAGGAACAGGAAATGGAAACCAAAGACGGGCACCGGTTAATAGTCCACGTCACAGCTTCACCGGCACACGATAATGATGGCAAACTGATTGGAACCGTTCTGGTGTTGCAGGATGTCACACAATTAAAACACCTTGAAGAGGAAGCCAACCGGAACGACCGGCTTCGGGCCATGGGAGAAATGGCAGCCGGCATCGCACACGAAATCCGCAATCCCATGGGAGGCATCGAACTGTTTGCTTCCCTTTTGAAAAAGGACCTGGCAACGGATCCGGAAAAAGGGAAACTCGCCGACCACATCGTCTCTGGCATTCGCAATCTGGACCGCATCATCTCCAGCCTGCTACTGTTCGCTAAATCACCGGAACCTTCACAAAGAAAATGCGACCTCAACACCTTACTGGACGGCATCTTGTCCGAGCCGGAGATGCAGGCCATTCCGGACAATATCACTCTCAGTAAACATTATCATCCCGGCGCTGCTCTTGGCACAGGCGACGGTGAACTGCTCCAACAGGTGTTTGTCAATTTCCTGCGCAACGCAATACAGGCCATGCCTGAAGGTGGCAACTTAACCCTGACCACGGAAGAAAGCGCGTCCGCAAAAACCGACAGTTACCACCGCCGTTTTGTCGCAGTCACGATTCAGGATACGGGAATCGGCATTCCCCCGACTGAGCGCAACAAAATTTTCAACCCGTTTTTTACTACCAAAGACCATGGTACCGGTCTCGGACTCGCCATTGCGCACAACATCATCAAGGCGCATCAGGGCACCATCGACGTGGAAAGCGAAGAAGGACGCGGCACTGCGTTCATCGTCAAAATCCCCATTTGGGAGGAACATTGATCCATGATAGACCCCGCTAACCAGCATGTTTTAATCGTCGACGATGAGCCCGAAATGCGCGCTGCCCTCAGCGAAACTCTAAAACGGGAAGGCTACCGACTGGAGACCGCCGAGAATGGCGAAGAGGCATTGAACCGAATTGAAAATGAAACCTACGACCTCGTGATCTCAGATGTCAAAATGCCAAAGTTGAGCGGTCCCGACTTGTTGAAATGCATCAAGGACATTGCGCCTGAAACCCGCGTGGTGATGATCACCGCCTACGGCACCATTGACAGTGCTGTGGAAACCATGAAAGCCGGCGCATCAGATTACCTGCTCAAACCGTTTTCGGCTGACGTGCTCATCTCGACAGTCAACCGCGCCCTGATGAATCCGGTTGAGCCACCACCTGTAATGGACAACACGGCAACGCGGTCTTCATCTCCGGCTTATCGGAAAATTGTCACCCAGAACCCGAAGATGAATGAGCTTCTGAAATTCGTCGAAAACGTCGCATACAGCAAATCCACTTTTCTTATCACCGGGGAAACGGGCACAGGTAAAGAAATGTTCGCCCGGTTCATCCACGGTTGTAGCCCGCGCGCAGAACAGCCATTCATGGCAGTCAACTGCGCCGCGCTTCCGGAGGGCCTGCTCGAAACAGAATTGTTTGGACACGAAAAAGGGGCCTTCACCGGAGCGGACACGCGCAAGGAAGGCAAATTTGAACTGGCGCACAAGGGCACACTGCTTCTGGATGAAGTTACCGAAATGAGCTTACCCCTTCAGGCAAAATTATTGCGCGTCCTGCAGGAGCATGAAATTGACAAAGTCGGGGGTCGGCAGCCCATCCCGGTCGACGTACGGATCGTCGCCACCACCAACCGCGACCCGCGCCAATTGATCGAAGAAAAAAAATTCCGCGAAGATTTATATTACCGACTCAATGTCATCCCGCTCAAACTGCCGCCGCTAAGGGAACGACCAGAAGACGTCCCGCTATTGGCCGAACATTTCATGAAAAAACACGGTCGGGAGAACCAGCGTCCGGTAAAAAAAATAGCAGAAGAAACACAGGCTTTCCTCAAAAAATATAAATGGAATGGCAATGTGCGTGAACTTGAAAACGTGATGGAACGCGCCGTCCTGATGTGCCCCGGAGAAACACTTGAACCGGCTCATCTTTTTCTTGAAGACGGACCCGGTGCCGGCAACGCCAACTCACCCGCCTTGAGTGGAACAATCGCAGATATGGAAAAGGAACTGATATTCCAGACACTCGAAGAACTGGACGGAAATAAAACCCGCGCCGCAGAAAAACTCGGCATCAGCGTCCGCACACTGCGCAACAAACTCACCGAATATAAAGGGAAAGACGAGAAATAAAATACAGGGGAATTTATTATGCAAAGAACGATCGTAATTATTCTTTTGGCCTTCCTGTTAATCATAACTCAATCGGCATCCGCCGAAGACCTGTTTACGCGCAACCGGCCAGACACCGGCATCGCCATGAT
>JAJDAX010000094.1 GCA_029261615.1 Nitrospinaceae bacterium | reverse complement strand
CTCCTCAGGAGTCTCAGTACCCGTCGCAAAGAGCGGCGCTTCACCTGCAGGCTCTTCTTCCGGTACTTCAGCCTCGGCAGAAGGCAACGGAATCGTCACCTTACCGAATTCACCTGGCGTATCTTTCGACTGCAACCAGGCAATAACCGAATTCAATTCAAAAGGAGTCAAACTGATCGGCGGCTTATGGATGAGTGGCATAGGACTGGATGTATCTCCAGCTTTACCGTAATCCTTAACCACGTAACAGGAGGGGCACATCAGAGATTCGCGAAGATAGTCTTCACCAGTCAACTCAGGAGACCCTTCACGGCGATACTCTTCCGGAATCTGATCAGGCTTACCCTTGATAATTCCTGAAGGCCCGTCCTTATCACCAATCGGGAAAGGACTCGTTGCGTAGCGCTCCTCTTTAATTCGAGTATGACTGCGCTCCTCAACACCAAACAAGTTCGGACAACGACCAATGTTATCGCCCGCATCAAATGTATGGCAAAGCGGACACTGCCCTTTACCAATCGACTTCTGACCGGCAACCTGCTTCGCACTAAACACGATCACCCTTCCCATATCAACATAACCCTCCATGTCAATCTCACCCGTAAACGCAACAGGCAAAGGCGGAGGATCCGAACGCTGCTGGGGCAACCAGTTGGTATACCCCGCCAGCAGGATTGAAATGGTGGAATAGAAAAATGCCGCTCTGATGATAGGAGGCGACTGATCCGCAATATTCTCTCCCTTGAAAAACAAGCCCCAAGTAAGAAGAATAAAAAACACGGTCAGCACCTGCCACCCAATGTAACCCAACTGCTCTTGCTGATTCATGCCGAACATTTGATTACACTGGTACAAACTCAGCAGAATGAAGGCACCGAAAACGATACCCCATTTTTGAGCGTTTACACCCGGGCGGGCCCGGCAATTCTGGATTACATTAATGAAAACGTAAACCGAAAATACTGTGAACAATAAGGTAACGAATGTCCACAAAATGTCTTGTTGCTCTGGAAGCATTCCTAATCTCCTCTCTTAAGCCAAAAGCTAATGGATCGGTTAGTCCTTTTACTGCTGTTGCTGAGCAGGTACCGGAACTCCTTGAGGAGCGGCACTCTCAACTTTCTTCTTACCGGTCAGACTACCGACCCAGAAGACGATCACAAATTGCACCCAGACAAACAGGGCATTAAAAGTCAACATTTTGCCCGCCTCACCGATGGTCAAGGTGTAAGCGTCTGGCGAGTTGTCGCGCAAAACTTCAGTAACATGCCAGAACAGACGGACGGCAGAGCGGATATACCCCATAAGGCCCATCAGCCAGGTAAAGGAAATTGCCAGCAGAAAGATGGCGTAGGTTCCAACCCGGGACTGAGTTCCCCATTCAATATCACCATAGGACTCTGAATCCTTAAACATGGAGATGTTGATCGCCGTACCGGCGAAGAGGGTAGTAAGGGTAGTGGTCACCTGCGGCACTGACAAACCAACACGCTGGTTAGCAGGCAGGAAGTAACCATATACACCCAGGTAAACAATGTTACAGGCAGCGCCCACGAAGATGGCTCCGATCCAGCAGTTACCAATGGTAGCCCACTTTACGGTGATCTTCTTGTTCGCCCTCTGATAGAGAAGGAAACAGAAAATTGTGGTGGTAATCATGAGGTTGACCGCCGTGTTCTTGGCCGACATAACCCCGAAGTGACCGACTACCGGATGTTGCGCACCACCCATTTCCTTCAATTCCGCAGGTGTCATTACGATGGTATGAGGTGTCATCCAGGCCGTAAAACATACGATCAGAACAAGCACCATGTACTTACAATACTTCATGTATCGGTGCGAACCGCGCACCCTCGCCATCGAGTTATGCAGATACGAATTGGCCCCGAAAAAGAGTAGACCGATCATAACCGCCTGAATGATGAAGAGCCATGCCATGATTCCGCCCATCAGGGTAATACCCATCTGCTGACGGAAGGCATACACTTCCTTCATTAACCAGTAACCCGCGAATGGCAGCGGAATCAAACCAAAGATCGCGATGAACATCGCGATATAACAAACCCAATCGTAATGCGCTTTTTCTTCCGGGGTTTTCGCGGTCAGGTAATGATAAGCCGCGTAGGCACCAACGATACCACCACCAAACACGATGTTACCCAGGATGCGATGCACCCCTACCGGGTTCCACAATGTAGAGTGAATGACGTGCCAGATGTTACCCAGGAAACGTCCCTGCTCATCAATTCCACCCGGCGCCTGCATGAAGGTCGCCCAGGAGTTCGCCAGATACATAAGAACTGTACCGATGAGGTTCAAAAGAACCGACAGCGAAACATGAATCCATTTCAGGAATTGGTCATGCTTCATTTTTTCCCAGCCATAGTAGTAAACATAAAGGACACCACTTTCAGCCAGGAACATGAGAGCGTAGACGTGCATTACAGGACGGAAAATACCGGCCATGTATTTGAAGAATCCAGGGAATAGCGTGATGAAGGTGAATAGCAGAATACCCCCGAGAATAGCGGTCCAGGAGTATGCCGTCAAAGAAACCTTCATGAGATCCTGAGCCAACCGATCATACTTCTCGGACAGCACAGGATCACTTTCACGAGTCCGGATACCGATGAATTCGATCAACATACAGAAGATCGGAACCGCCAGCACGAAACTACCGAAGTAGAGATGCTGCTGATTGGCAACCCACAGCAGAATCCGGCTCGGCGCGAAATCGTAGTTGTTGTAGTCATTCGGACCTAGATCCGGAGCGGG
>JAJDAX010000093.1 GCA_029261615.1 Nitrospinaceae bacterium | reverse complement strand
GCAATCTGCGCCACATTTTCGTGCGTCTGGTTGCGGGCTCCCTTGATATGACCTTCAGAAAACTCCTCCGCTGTGCGGACGTCCAGAATCAATTCATCATCTCCCATGTTGGGAATGATCTCGTCGTGCAATTTATCGATGCTGATCCGTTCCATAGTGTTGTCTCCCGTTGAAATGATGGGTAAAAGACCGCCAGAGCAATCCTTCTGACCGGTGGCTGTCTCACAATTAAAACAATTTTATTCAAAGAGTTACTAGGAATAAACTGCCGCCTTCCCCCGCACTATCCGGCCGGACTTTGCAAAAATTTATTCGCCAGGAAAATAGGTAACCCCTTATTTTAAAATAACTTATAGGCCTGTAAGGTGCCGCGAGATCAATTTGGTATGCAATTTGCTAATTAAGGTCAAGAGCACCTCAAATTATGCGACTTAGAGCCAACTCTCCCCGGTTTTTAAGGGAAAAGGGTGGGCGGAATTCAAGTCATTCGAATTAACTGTGGTTCTCTAAAATTTTCCAGGAGCCCGAAATGCAGGAAAGTCTCTATATTGCCGCGTCAGGCGGAATGATTCAACAAAGAAAAATGGAAACGCTGGCCAATAACCTGGCCAATGTGAGCACGACTGGTTTCAAAATGGACAGTCTCGTGTTCAAGGAAATCCTGCCTGAGCTCAATCCCAACCTCGATTTTGAATCGAGTAAAAAGGCGCTCCAGGAACCTCGATACAATAATCGGTCCGTCTCTTATGCAGGCTTGACGGATTTTGCCACCAACTATTCGCAAGGGGGCCTGACATCAACTGAAAATCCGCTGGATCTGGCGCTGGAAGGTGACGGGTTTTTTACAGTGGGAACTGACGAAGGCCCGCGCTATACCCGCAAGGGAAACTTTCATCTGGATGATAGTAACCGGATTGTATCCGCATCTGGTCTGCCCCTGTTGAGCCCGACAGGTCAGGATCTGGTGGTTCCTAGCAGTGGCGGTACGATCACTATCGACCCACAAGGCACCATCACTGTTGGTGATGCGGTACGGACCATCACTATTGGTCAACTTGATCTGGTTCATTTTGAAGACAAGAGCCATTTGAAGAAAGACGGCGAAAGCCTGTTCCGTCAAGTATCAGGGGATCCCCCTTCAAAGCTCCCGCCGAATACAACAGTACGCCAGGGTTTTGTCGAGAGTTCCAATGTCAATCTGGTAGCGGAAATGACCAAAATGATTCAAACCGTTCGCGCTTTTGAATCGATGCAGAAACTAATCCAGACAGTGGATGACCTCAATGGTCAATCCATAAACAGCATTGCACGGGTGGCATAAAGTAAACGCTCGTTTGAATAAATTTCAGTCTTTGGGAGGAAGATACTGAACCATGATACGCTCACTATTTACCGCCGCAACGGGCATGCATGCCCAGGACCTCAATGTAAGCGTCATCGCCAATAACCTGTCTAACGTTAACACGGCAGGTTTCAAGCGCAGCCGCCCCGATTTTCAGGATCTCGTTTACCAGAATCTACGTCTGGTGGGAACGCTGAACGTCAGTGGTAATCAGGTACCGACCGGAGCACAACTCGGACTCGGTGTTAAACCCGCCGCCATCCAGAAAATTTTTATTCAAGGCGATTTCGCCCAGACCCAGAATCCATTCGACATGGCCATCGAGGGTAAGGGCTTTTTCCAAGTCACCTTGCCCAATGGCAGCATTGGCTACAGTCGTGCTGGTACGTTCAAACTCGATCAGGCAGGGCAGGTCGTCACATCCGATGGATTGCTGTTACAACCGGCGATCACCATCCCACAGAATGCTCTCAACGTTTCGATAGATCCAACCGGACAAGTCTCGGTGACACAGCCCGGGGCGACCACCCCGGCGGTCGTCGGAACCATTCAAACCACCACATTTCAGAATCCGGCCGGCCTGCAGGCCATCGGGTCCAACCTGTTTCTGCAGACATCGGCTTCCGGAGCGCCCAACGTCGGGAACCCCGGCATTGCGGATCGGGGAACCGTCCGACAGGGCTTTCTGGAACTGTCGAACGTAAGCGTGGTCGAAGAGATGGTCAATCTCATCACTGCCCAGCGAGCCTATGAAGTCAATTCACGAACCGTGCAGACCGCCGACGAAATGTTGCAGGTGGCAAGCAATCTCAAACGATAAGAGGCCAGCATGAAAACACAATCCAAATATTTATCTGGAACACACTGGTTTTCCGGTTTGATTGTTTTCCTGATTTTGTCGACCTCTTTCGCATTTGCCGGGGAACCTCAGGTTTTAACCGGTGAGGTCATCCAGGAGTCCGCCCGCAATTATCTTCTCAAGGAAATGGACTGGAACCCGAACGATGTGGAGGTCAGTGTCGACTACACCGGTAAAGCCATTAGGCTGCCGGAAGGCGAACTGAGCATGGAATATCAGCTAAGGGGAAAAAAACGTCCGATTGGACGGATACCGCTGAGCCTCGTGCTCAAGGTGGATGGGGAAATGCATCGAAAAATCTGGCTCAACGCCAGTGTGAATGTGTTTTTTGATGTGGTGCAAACCACCCATCCTGTTCCAAGGAATCGGGTATTGAAACCCGGTGATGTCGAGATCGTCCGTGTAATGTCCTCCCGTCCTTTGAGGAACATAATTTATGACCCTGAGGAAGTTATCGGGCAAAAAACGTTACGCGATATCGACCATGGCCAGAACATTTCACCTTACATGGTCAAGCGGGTGCCTTTGGTTAAACGCGGGGATCGCGTATTGATCATTGCCGAAGGTGGAAGGATACGGATCACGGCACCCGGGGTTGTAAAGGAACCGGGTTTCAAGGACACCATCGTCCAGGTTGAAAACCAGCAAACCAAAAAAATTGTTTATGGCACCGTCGTCGATGCCAAAACCATCAAAGTGGAATTCTGATCATGAACTATTTACGACTATTCCTAATCGCGGTCATTGGCTTCAGTCTTGGAGCTTGCACCACCATCAAAGAGATGAAGCCAATACCCGGGCCCAGAGCCGCCATCGTCACTCACGATATATATCCTGAGCCAGAGGTCAAGCCCAACGAAGGCTCCATCTG
>JAJDAX010000092.1 GCA_029261615.1 Nitrospinaceae bacterium | reverse complement strand
TGCGCAGCAGGCGGGTGCCCGGACTCAATTAGAGGTGACCACACCCTCAGTCAGTTATTTGGATGAATTAAAGTCCCGTAACTGGGACGGCAATATTCGGGAACTGAAAAATGAAGCCGAGCGTTTTGTGCTGGAACAAAGTCTCGGACTCTCCCGCCTTCAGGAAAAAGAAAACCCATCCCTGACGTTGGAGCATGGGATAGACCCGGAAGACACTCTCAAGCAAAAGCTGGTCCATTTTGAAAAGCATCTTTTGGTTGAAGAGCTGTCTCGGCAAAATGGTCATATTTCCAAAACCCATCTCGCTCTGGGAATTCCCCGCCAGACCCTTTGTTCCAAAATGAAAAAGTTTAATTTGAAACGGAAAGATTTTCTCTAACCATTCTATTGCCTGGCGTAGCCCATACGCCCTTTTCAGGGCCGGTTAATTAGGGAAGTATCGACCGAGCTTTATAAAAGTATTATCCGCCCGTTTTCACCCTCCAACTCCCCAATTGAAAGATCCATTTTCGAAAACCCTGATATTTAATAGTTTGGTTTATATGAAAAAGTAGTTGGGCATTATAAATTTTTATATGAAAACATGATCATTTATGAAAACCCCTCCATGCCCGCAATACCGATAAGTAATTGAAAAATTGGGTAAAACTTTGAATTCTCTTTTTGGCACGCCTGTTGCTAAGTAATAAGAAGAAATGCCAAGGAGCTTTGGGATTACCCCAAACCGTCATTACTTAAGGAGAAGAGTTATGATTTATCCAGTGAAAATCCTCAACAAAAATGGGAAGGTAAAAAAAGTGGTCAGCGGTAGCAAATTGACAGACATGCATTGGAGACGATTTTACGATGACGAAAACCAGATCGATCTTATGCACGGACCACGAAACAGTAATGTCCCAAATCATGTTAAGAAAAAACTGGATCAAAAATATGCAGGTGTTTTCGATCAATCTTTTTCGTTCATAAACTGAAGGGGTGACGTAAGCCACTGAGTGGTGCCACCGCGCACCTTCCAAGGTCCCCTGAATGTTTGGTTAGCGGACGTTGGCAGGGCAACCGGGTTAAAAAGGAGATTCTTTTTAATAAGAATCTCTCCTCAAACTTATGAATTATAAGGCCCATGAATGTGTTGAAAGGTCTGTGTCCCAAGAGGCGTATTTTGAAAGGTAAAAAGTCTTGCAGAAGTAAGAGGCTTTGGGCAAGGATTTTAAAAACGTGATAGCGATAACAATCAACCTTTGAGGGTTGATATTTAGAAATACTTCCCTTAACTTAATTTTGGTTCCTGTAAATTAAAGTTTGGACGACAGGCTAGAAATATTGGGAGGCGGAAATAAAAAATATGGGCGGCAGGAAGGAATCCTGTCCCAGATTTACAACCCCTCCCGTAAATCTGGGACCGCCCATTGGAATCATTGCGAGAGGGAATTCCTCCTTCAGTCGGAAAAAATAAGGCCAGCGAATGAAAAAGGCCGGGTGTTTGGGAGTGGTTAAAAGAGAAAATAGAACTCCTTGAGGGTGGCCAATTAACCGCTTTATTCTTATTACTGGAGCCTGAAAATGATGGACCCGAATGAGTATCTGGATTCAAAAATCCTGATTGTTGATGATCAGGCTTCAAATGTTTTATTACTACAGCAAATCCTGACTCAGGCCGGTTACACGAATATTCTGTCCACCCAGAACCCCCTTGAAGTCTTAGAATTGTATAAGTTGCACAAACCAGAACTGGTGTTGCTTGACCTCAATATGCCCCACCTTGATGGCTTTGGCGTCATGAAGCAGCTCAAAGAGGTGGAAACAGATTCGTATATCCCAGTTCTGGTTTTGACAGCTGTTGACCACCCGACCATACGTCACCGTGCGTTGAGCGCAGGGGCACGCGATTTCCTGGGAAAACCTCTGGATGTATCGGAGGTTGTGTGTCGCATCCGGAATATGCTGGAAGTCAGGATTCTCCATAACAAACACCGTAACCTCAACCAGATTCTGGAAGAGCAGGTAAAAGCACGGACACTGGAACTGGAGGAAACAAGGCAGGAGGTTATCCATCGCCTTGGTCGGGCCGGGGAATATCGTGATAACGAAACAGGAAACCACGTAATCCGGATGAGTCAGTTTTCATGTTTGCTGGCGAAACAGATGGGGTTTCCAGACAAACAATGCCAACTTATTCTGAACGCCAGTCCCATGCATGACATTGGGAAGATCGGCATTCCAGATAAGATTCTGCTAAAACCCGGCAAACTGGAAGCCGATGAATGGGAAATCATGAAAACCCATGTTAACAAGGGGGCGGAGATATTGTCCGGGAATGACTCCACTCTGATGGTAGCTGCCCGCAATATCGCCCAACATCACCATGAGAAATGGGATGGATCGGGATATCCGGAAGGACTGAGTGGAGAAGATATCTCAATAGAGGGGCGCATCGTAGCCGTCTGCGATGTGTTCGATGCCCTTACTTCCGAACGGCCTTACAAGAAAGCCTGGGATGTGAATGAGGCAGTTGACTGGATGCAGGAACAGAAAGGGAAGCATTTTCAACCGGAATTGATGGACGCATTCATCAAAACCCTCCCTGAGGTCAATAAGATTCGGGATCAGTTTACTGATGCGTTGGAAACAGTCTCACCCTGAGGCAGAGGCCTTTTTTGGCCATTTCCCACCTAATAAATACTCCTCATTTAAATTAAAGCGGTTTTTTTACCTTTGAAGTTTACCCCCGTTTAGCCCTAAGTATTTGAGGTCGAAGGTCTTTGGAGAATTTTTTGTTTTCCACAGGAGCTTGTTTAGAGTACAATAAATGGATTGAATTATTTGATTGTTAAGGGATTAGGGGTGATCTGCCGAAATATCAGGTGATAGGATCATCTATTGTCCTCAAACCTTGGAAGGAGACGGCCGTGAAGCTTGATAAAGTAATCGGGGCGATTTTTCTGGTTGGGTTTTTAATCAGCCCCGTTCTGTCCTGGTCCGCAAATCTTGTGGTCGGTGAAAACATTAAGCCTGGCATGGCACTTAGCGATGCGATCAAAATTCTGGGGATACCCTCCTCGGTCAAGGTCAATCGTGGGCCCGATGCCAGCAAAGACAGTATTGAAATCAATTATGCCAGCCAGGGGCTGATCATTCGCGCTCTTAATGGAGGTAGTAAGGTGGAAGCGATTGAACTTTCTCCTACCTTCAAAGGCAAATTTGTTTCAGGGCTGAAGCTGGGTGACAAGTTCTCAACCATCATCAAGCATTATGGAACCCCTCAAACGGTTTCAAGTCAGGTGGTGCGTTACCCTAGTCAGGGATTATATTTCCTCTTGAACAAGGATGCCCTGTTGTCGGCGAAAACATTTTTAAAGGGCACCAAGCTGGTTCAAGCTCAGAAGATGAATCCCTAGTCTGATTTTTCTGGATTACTGAGCAGGGGCCACCTGTGGCAAGAGCGGGAGCCATACCAAAACGAGCTCTTGAGGCAGGGAATGTCTGAAACCATTTTCAAGTTACTGTTGTTCTGCTTATCCAAGATAGGTGGGGAACTATTTGTAGTCAGACTTGAGTTGGGTTCTTGGCCCCGCAGTGGAGCGTGTGTGGCAATTATTCGAGGTGGGGTGGTTTGTTTCAGGTAGAGGGTTTTGAATGTGACCGAAGCTTGGAAGAACCACAAGTCAGAGTGGCCCAGGATTCACATTGGGGACAAAGACCGGACCAGTTATCGAACTCGTTTCCACAGGCGCTGCAGTAATAAACCTGAACTGCGTATTCCACTTGATCAAAAGTAGATTGGATCAAGGCGTCCGCCTTGTCCTGGGCTCCCGAATCCTGAAATGCTTTGATGGTAGACAATCGCGTGATGATGGCCCCATCTTCAACCGCTTCCAATATCTCGGCGGCATCCGTACTTTTTCCCTGGGACAACAAACGTTGTGCGTATATCAGGGAGAAGAGCTCGCGTTTCTTTTTCTCGCTTTTCTCAACAGCGTTTCGCAGGAGTTTATCGCCTTCCCCGGTGTTTCCTTGCGAGTCGTGCCATTCCTGCATTCTCAGCAGACAAACCGGTGCACCGGTTTTTTCAAATCCCGACTTCCACGCTTTCAACGCCTGTCTGGAGTTTTCAAGCTTGAGATAGATATCTCCAAGGCTGACATAGGCCGGGGCAGAGTTTTCATCCTCCTTGATGGCCCGGCGGAACTCAGCCACTGCAGGATCATAATTCCCGTCTTCAAAATGTTTCATGCCAAGAGAATAAATAATTGAGGTGAACAGCTCACGCTCATCCTGGAGCTTGTTTGAATCCTGCATCAGGCCAAGAATGGACTTTTGTACGGTTTGTGCGCCATCCAGGTTTTGTGTTGACAGGTAAGCTTCCCGGATTTTTTTCAGGGTCGGCAGGGAATTGGAATCCAGGGAAAGGCACCGGTTGAGCGTTTCGACCTGTTGCTCGATGTTTCCTGCCGCGGCAAAATCCTCTGCCAGGCTATACAAGGCTTGAAAATCTTCTGGGTCAGCAACCAGGGCTCTTTGATGATAGTCAATGGCCGTTTCAAACTCGCCCTGCGCCCGCTTGTGATTGCCTAATTGGAACAGGGCGGCGCTATGATGAGGGTTGTCTGCCAGAATTTTTTCAAACAGGGCGATTCCTTTGGGTAACCGCCCACTGGCGATGGCGCTTTCTGCTTTGCGGTACCACTTGTCCCATTTTTTGAAACGGCTCTCCTGCTTTTTAACTTTCTGGTTTTCACGAAAATGGCTCCACGAAGCCTGGATTTCGAGGAGGCTTTGGAACGCAGCACTGATCAGCACACCCAGTAAAAGCGATCCCATAAGAAACACCACCATCGGAATTTTAAACGCCAGATTCCGGGTCAGGTGGACTTCAAGTTCGGTTGGATTCAAGAAGGCAAAATACACCGCCATCAGAATCAAGCAGGCTAATGAAAAGATGAACCTTAGAGACACGGGGAAAGTTTTTGAATGGGTTTGGGTCGGGACAACACGTTTAAGAGAAGGAGGGCATCTCCACTGACGCGATGCAATTTATTTGATTGTGTTAATACGATCAAGATTTTCCTCTTTTTCAATTTCATCCAGGCAGGCCACGCAATATTGAGTAAAAGGCACGACTCGTAACCGGGCTTCCGGGATTTTTTTTTCGCAACGCTGGCAGGTACCGAATTCTCCCTCTTCAATGCGTGCAAGTGCTTCCTCGATTAACTTTAATCTTTCCCTGCCTTGTTCCCCAAGGTTGAGGATCATTTGGCGGGTGGATAGCCGGGCTGCCTCGTCTGTAGTGTCGGCCAACATTTCGGTGAATTCGTCTGTTTGGCTGGTCTTACGATTTTTTTCAACGTCCCCTAAAAGATGGCTCCTCAACTCAACCAGGGAAGTTTTGAACTTCTCAATTTTTTTCACATTCATAAAACACTAAAACTCCTTAAATGGGTATCTCATGCAATTTTTTAGTTCCGGTTGTGGCAACTCGCCACACCTCTTTAGGCAAAGAGGACTTGTAGCCCCAGATAGTTTCAACTGCCCTAATCATCCGTCCACTTCAGCGACAACTGGCACGTCACCCCACAGCCGTTCAAGATCGTAATACTTTCTAACATCCTTTTTGAAAACGTGAACAATAGTGTCCACAAGATCAAGAATAATCCAATTTCCTGCGCTATAACCTTCCATGGTAACCACTTTGTGCGGGGTCCCCACGGTTGCTTCAAGAATGGCGTCAGCTATGGCCTGGACATGAACATGGGTTTTCCCACTACATATCA
>JAJDAX010000091.1 GCA_029261615.1 Nitrospinaceae bacterium | reverse complement strand
AATCGGAGGTTCGAATCCTCCCGCCCCAGCCAAATACTATAAATCGAGAACATGGCAATGGACGAAAATAACAACCGAGTACTGGTTTTTGCCGGCAGAGCCAGCCATGAGCTGACTACAGACATTTGCCAGTACATAGGGATTGAAATCGGGAAGTCTGTCCTCAAGAATTTTTCCGACGGAGAGAACTACGTCCGTATCGAGGAAAATGTACGGGGCGGAGATGTCTTCGTTATTCAGTCCACCTGTTCTCCTGGCAACGACAACCTGATGGAAATGCTCATCATGATCGATGCCTTGAAACGTTCCTCTGCGAAACGGATTACTGCGGTCATCCCTTATTACGGTTATGCCCGTCAGGACAGAAAATGTGAACCGCGCGTCCCGATCACTTCAAAACTAGTGGCCGACCTGCTGCACGCCTCAGGTGCCAACCGGGTACTCACAGTTGACCTGCACGCCGGGCAGATTCAAGGCTTCTTCAACGTGCCTGTGGATCACCTGTTCGCCATGAACGTGCTGATCGCCTACATCAAAAGTCTCGACCTGCCGGACCTCATGGTAATTTCACCCGATGCTGGCGGGGTGGAACGCGCCCGAGCCTTTGCCAAACGGTTGGGGGGATCCCCGCTTGCGATTGTTGACAAAAGGCGGGAGTCAATCAACGAGGCGGAGGCAATGAATGTTATTGGGGACGTTACAGGGAAAACGGCAGTTATCGTCGATGACATGATCGACACAGCCGGTACCCTCATGGAGTCCACCAATGCGCTTCTCAAGGCTGGAGCACGCGAGGTGCATGCATGCTGTACCCATCCGGTATTGTCCGGCCCGGCAGGCGATCGTATCCAGAAATCGCCATTGAAATCAGTCATCACAACCAACACCATACCGCTGCGGGAAGAACTCAAGGCGGTTGAAAAAATCAAAGTATTATCCGTTGCGCCTCTCTTGGGAGAGGCTATCATTCGAATTCACAGTGAAACGTCAGTCAGTTCCCTGTTCGATTCGGAATCTGACGAACAGTAAATAGAAGCAGGAGAAGGATTCATGACACAATTTGCAAGTTTAAGCGGAACTCTTCGTGAGGAACGGGGCAAGGGCCCTAACCGTCGGTTAAGGCAAAAAGGAAAACTGCCCGGAGTGATCTATGGTGCGAAGGACAATATTTCCTTCACCACCAGCCCACTCGAACTCAGCCGTATTCTGGATAAGTCCGGCATCAATGCTCTTATCAACCTGTCTCTGGAAGGGGATTCGGTTCCCAAGCGCACGGTTCTTTTAAAAGAAGCGCAGATGCACCCATATAAAGACCTGTGGCTGCACGCGGATTTTTTTGAAATCAACCTGGAAGAGAAACTAAAGGTACGGGCACCTATCAGACTGGTCGGTCATTCGCCTGCAGAAAAGCTGGGCGCTCTGGTCGAGCATTTCGTTCATGAGCTTGAAATTAAATGTCTGCCTGGCGACATTCCGGAAACCATCGATGTGGACATGACCAAAGTTGAAATGGATCAGGTGGTGCATATTTCAGACTTGCCTGTTCCGGCAACTGCCGAAGTCATGGGTGATCCCAAAACTGCTGTAGTTTCCGTCCATCAGGTTAAAGTGAAAGAAGAAAAACCAGCTGAGGAAGAGGGTGCCTTGGAAGAAGGCGCTGCTCCGGCTGAGGAAGCCAAAAAAGAAGGCTGACCCAGAAAGTGTACTGGGTGCTGGGACTTGGTAATCCGGGTTCTGAATATGCTGGAACTAGACACAACGCCGGGTTCCAGGCGGCTGACCTTCTGGCATCGAAGTATGGCATCAAAATTGATAGTCAGGGCTGCCACGCCATGGGAGGTGTGGGCAATATAAAAGGCAATGAGGTTCTGATTGCCAAGCCGATGACCTACATGAACGAAAGTGGCAAATCGGCACGGGCTTTCATGAAGGCGCGGGACCTGGACCCCGGGCAGCTCATCGTGTTGCACGATGAAATCGACTTGCCTGTGGGTAGAATAAAACGCAAGTTTGGCGGTGGCCACGCGGGACAAAAAGGCGTGCGGTCCATCATTGAACGGCTCGAGACGGACAAGTTTTACCGGGTACGGATTGGAGTGGGCCGACCGGACAACAGTTATGAACTGGTTGACCATGTCTTGTCTGAATTCACCAGGGACGAACAGGCCGAATTCAATCTGACACTGGATCTTGTGGTCGAGCGAGTTGAGGAAATTTTTACCCAACTCAGGACGGGTCGTTAGCCTCAGGTTTTTACATATAGAAAACAGCAGCAATACGCCAGATGTTTAACAGCACAGTTACACGATAACCGAACCAAAGGAATCGAATTTGGATTCTTGAAAATACCATTCACAGTTTCAAATTGAAGATAAAAAAATCAACGGAGGAAAAGACAGCATGATGCAGGAATATAAAGGCGAGATGATTTTCGTTGGTCTCGCCATGGTTATTTACCTAGCTTGTACGGCGGCCGATGCTTCAGGAAATTTCGCCTATTTCGGATTCCTTTTTGGAATCTTCGGCCTGATCGTGGCCTGGAAAATTTTTGAGTACGTTGACGATCAGCCTGAAGGCAA
>JAJDAX010000090.1 GCA_029261615.1 Nitrospinaceae bacterium | reverse complement strand
AATACTATCGCTTAAGAACCTTATGCAAGGTGTACCCGTTATGAACCGATCCATCAAACTCCTGGCTCTGATTCTCACAGTATTTTTATTTTCAGGCTGCGAAGTGAAACTCGCTCCTTCCAAAATGTGGTCCAAGGTGTTCAAACCTGACACCGACTCCGGATATTACGAAGACCGGTCTAATGACCTCGTCGAAGACCTGGCACGCGATGCCGAGGAATACGAGATCAATAAAGTGGTCGTTATGGACCTGGTCGACGAAGACGATCAGGTGCCAGTACTCGGCGAGTACATGTCCAGCCGGGTGGTGGAGGCGATCACGCGCAGTCGATACTTCCGCGTCGCTCAGCGTGGGGAAGTTACCCAGACTCTGGAGGAGTTGGATTTGAAACCCTCCTTCCGCTACACGCATGATGACCTGCATAAAATTGGGAAAGCCCTGAAAGCTCAAGCCATTGTGAACGGCAAAGTGCGGGACATCGGCACCAATATCGATGTCCATCTGGCCCTCGTGGATGTGGCAACCGGGGAAGTCATTTCGTCCGCAACTCAACATTTGAACCGCACGCGGTTCGCCGTCGAATTGTTACGTCATTATTAGGCTGTCTGAAGGACAAAAGCGGGCAGGAAAATAACGGAAAAATATCCCCAAAAGGGGGTAATGCAAATTTCAAAATTAGCCGACAAGTTTAAAACAGGGCAGGAAAGCCCATTATTTTCGCCAAGCGCAGTAATTTTTAAGGAGAATCAGCATGGAAGCGACCAAACCGAAATCACCCAACCGCGACCCCAAAACCAAGAAAGACAATAAAGCTCTTTCCAAGGAAATTGAGCGGCAGTTACAGGATGAGAACCTTAAGGTTTATCACCAATTGCTGTGGGCAGAAGAGCAAATCAATCAAGGCCGCTAACCACCTGGCAGTGGGGCGACTGGCTGGTCTTTCAAAGACAATAAATATTTTCTGAGCGCATTGCAGATTGTTCAAGAAACCACTACTCGCGTTCTTGAATGTCTGCCGTCTGCAATGGACCCACCGGGCGCTCCTCGCCGGAGGGAACCTTGCGGTCAGCTAAGAAAAGACGCTGGGAATCTGGGTAATAAACACTTTCTGTTCCCCTTACGCCAAGGACATGATCGCGGAGTGCGTTATTTTACGTGGTGTATTCTGCGTTGATGCGAACGTATTCGTAAGACAGGTCGCAGGTGTAGGTGGGGCAACTTGCCTTGCCCATATTGAGATTGAGGACAATCTCGACTTCCCGACATTGCATTTTTTTCTTCAGCTTGGCCATGGAAATATCAGCCAGTGGGGAACCGTTTTTGACGATGGTCATCCCATTAAAGGCTATTTCCACCTTGTCTGGTTTAATCGGAACTCCAGCATCACCCAATGCACAAACAATTCTTCCCCAATTCGGGTCAGCCCCGAACAATGCCGTTTTAACCAGCAACGACTCCGCTACCCGTTTCCCTAATGTTTCTGCATCAGCTCGAGACCGCGCGCCTTCCACCAGGATGGTGACAAATTTGGACGCCCCCTCCCCGTCTTTTACAATCATGAATGACAAATCGCGGCAAACCTCGGTCAGTGCTTCGGTAAATTGATTGAATGCTTTTGAACCCGGTGTGATTTCACTGTTTTCCGCCTTACCATTGGCCATCACCAACACCATGTCATTGGTCGAGCATTCACCATCCACCGTAATGCGGTTAAAGGTATCCCCCACAGCAAGAGTCAATGCTTTTTGCAGAGCCGCCCTCGAGATTGAAGCGTTGGTTGCAAGAAAACCCAGCATGGTGGCCATGTTGGGCGCGATCATGCCCGATCCTTTGGTGATCCCTCCAATAGTAATTTTTTTTCCACCCAGCGTGAACCCGACAGATCTCATTTTAGGAACCAGATCCGTTGTCAAAATACCTTCTGCCGCAAACTCCCAGCTTTTGGAAGACATATGTCGCGTCAGGTGAGGCAATCCGTTTAATACCTTGTCCACTGGCAGCGGAACACCGATCACCCCTGTAGATGCGATGAGGACTTCATTGGTGGCAATTCCCAGGTGTTTGGCGACGCTTTTGACCACAGTCCGGCAATGGGCCATGCCCTCTTTGCCCGTACAGGCATTAGCGTTTCCACTGTTGACCACAATGGCGCGCATCGGGTGCTCCATGGCCAGAACAGTTTCATTGAGGGTCACGCTGGAAGCCCGCACCTGATTTTTTGTAAAAACCCCGGCTGCCACCGCAGGCAGATCGGAGTAAATCAAAGAAAGATCCTTGATCCCGCTTTCCTTGATTCCACAGGCAATGCCGCCTGCCTTGAATCCGGGAATGCTCACCGATTTCGATTTTTTTAATCGTATCGTCATTTTTATTTATGGAAAACCCGGAGCCGCTTCAAGGCCTCGGGTTTCTGGAAAATTGAACATCAGGTTACAGTTTTGAACCGCCTGGCTCGATGCACCCTTCATCAGGTTATCGATCGCGGTGACGACAATGAGTCGATTGGTCCGCGTATCAACAGCAAAACCTATGTCGCAAAAATTAGACCGCCCCACACCCTGGGTCGAGGGATATTTGCCGTGTGGAAGCAGGCGGATAAAATGTTCGCCCTCATAAAAGTTTTGGAAGTGGTCTCGAACCTTTTCGACACTCATTTCTTTTGTAAGAGAAATATACAGAGTCGACAAGATTCCGCGCGTCATGGGCATCAAATGCGGTGAAAACACTACATTTAATTTCCGGCCCGCAAGGTGGCTCAACTCCTGCTCAATCTCCGGAGTGTGTCGGTGCGTGGTCAAACCATAAGCGCTGACGCCTTCATTGGCTTCACAAAACTGGGTGCCAGTACTCAGTTTGCGGCCTGCGCCAGAGACACCGGATTTGCAATCGGCGATCAACGAATCGAGATCAACCCAGTCACATTGCATCAAAGGTGCAAGCCCAAGAATGCTACCGGTTGGATAACAACCCGGGTTGGCTACCAGATTCGCTTTTTTTATTTCCTTACGATGGAGTTCCGGCAGACCGTAGACCGCCTGCTCCAGAAGTTCAGGAGACTGGTGCGCTGTGTTGTACCAGGTTTCGTAAACAGTCTGTTCGTGCAAACGGAAGTCTGCACTGAGATCTATGACTCGACATCCAGCTTTCAAAAGTTCCGGGACCTTGTCCATGGAAGCGGTGTGCGGCAAAGCCAGGAACACCACATCACAATCCGAGACAAGGTCGGTTTCCAATGCAATCAGTTCTGGATCGAAGATGCCCGCCATGGACGGACACACCTCGGACAGGCGCTTGCCCCGGTTACTGTCGGCTGTGAGATGTTCGATTTGAATGTCCGGGTGCTGCAACAGGAGCCGGATCAATTCAAGACCGGTATACCCTGTCGCTCCCGCGATACAGGCTTTGATCATGCCAATGCTCAAGGAAAACTATTTAAGGGAAAATCTAATGAAGCCCATACACCGGGACCTTTGGCCTTGGGCTCATCAAGAGCCGGAAGGCAAAGTCCCCGTCCGGGATACGCTTAATTTTTAATTCGTAAGGAACCGTTGATCGGAAAGATCAACGCTTGGAGAATTGAAAACGTTTACGAGCTCCGGGCTGGCCGCATTTTTTACGTTCCACTTCCCTGGAATCACGGGTGAGGAACCCGGCTTTTTTCAGTGTCGGTCGCAAATCCGGATTTGACAGGAGCAGGG
>JAJDAX010000089.1 GCA_029261615.1 Nitrospinaceae bacterium | reverse complement strand
ACCGCCTCAGGTTTGGGAACATAGGTTCCACAATTCGGGTCCTGAACCATCTCAGTGGATGGGGCTGCAAATGGGTCGGAGCGCAAAAACGAGCGAAACAACAGCACGATTACGGCCAACACGGCAGCGATGATAACCAGTCTTGCCATAGCTCCATTGTACTTTTAAACTGAAACTCGATCAACGCCGGGAATTGCCCGGTAAGCAATTAATTATATGGGCTCCATCGACGAAAAAATAAAGCCGGTCAAACTGGAAGAAGAAGACCCTGATGAGGGTCCCCTCGATCCGGAAGTCCTCGACCTCACTGAAGAAATTGAAGTGGAGGGTACCGGGGATTCGGGTGAAAAATCGGAAGATGCCCCTCCGGGTCGCAATCTCCCGATGCCTCGTCGCAGTGAATCCCTGGCGCGGCTCGACCCCCTCACAGCATATCTCAACGAAATCCGTTCCTATGAAGACCTCACCGAGGAGGAGGAACACGAGCTCGCTGTGCAATATAAGGAAACGGGCGACCTTAAGGCAGCGTACCGTCTCGCCACACACAACCTGACACTGGTGGTCAAAATTGCCATGACTTATCGGCGCGAATGGGAAAACATGATGGACCTGATTCAGGAAGGCAACGTTGGCCTGATGAAAGCGGTGCAACATTTTGACCCGTTTCGCGGGGTACGGTTGCCTGCCTATGCCAGCTGGTGGATCAAAGCGTACATTTTGAAGTTTATTTTAGACAACTGGCGTCTGGTCAAAGTGGGCACCACCAATACCCGTCGCAAGCTGCTATACAACCTGAGAAAAGAAAAGGCCCGCCTTGAAGACATGGGGATCGATCCCACTTCAAAAAACCTGGCGGAACATTTCGGGGTGGATGAAAAAGAGGTGATTGATGTCGAGGCGAGTATCGGGGCATCGGATGTCGGCATGGATACCCCGACCCACCCGGACAGCGCCCTCACTCCTGCACAAACCATTTCCGATGGCAAATCCGGCCATGCAGAAGAAGTTGTAGAAGAAAATTTCTTCGCGGTTCTGAGAGAAAAAATTGACGGGTTTACCGAAAATCTCAAACCGGTTGAACGGGATCTCATCGCGACGCGCATCCTTTCAGAAAACCCGCGCTCGCTAAAAGAAATCGGGGAAGACTACGGAGTCACACGCGAAGCGGTGCGGCAATCCGAACAACGCCTACTCAACAAAATGAAACTCTATCTGGCAGAACACCTGCCCGAGGCCGAGGATTACTTTAACAATTCATAAGCACCCTCCTCTTCTGGAGGGGACCTGCACAAAACATTTTGTGTTTTATCGCCAAAATGTTACAAGCTTCAAAACAATCAATATGCGATCCCTCGGATGAGTGAGGGCAAATTTTCTTTTAAAGAGAGGAAATACCATGGAACATCGGATTGAGACAGACAGCATGGGGGAGATCAAAGTTCCTGCCGATCGATATTATGGCGCGCAGACGGCGCGGTCACTCATCCATTTCAATATCGGCTGGGAAACCATGCCGCGCGAAATTATTCGGGCCATGGGCATCCTCAAAAAAGCGGCTGCGCTGACAAATGCTGAGCTCAGTCTCCTTCCACAAAACAAATGCGACCTGATCGTACAGGCAGCGGACGAGGTGATTTCCGGTAAACTCGACAACCATTTTCCTCTCAAAGTTTGGCAAACCGGTTCCGGCACCCAAAGTAATATGAACACCAACGAAGTGATCGCCAATCGGGGGATTGAAATTGCGGGCGGCAAGATGGGCAGCAAAGACCCGGTGCACCCCAACGACGATGTAAATCGCGGTCAATCTTCCAACGATACGTTTCCGACAGCGATGCACATTGCGGCCGTTGAACGTATTCATGAAAAACTGATCCCTTCGATCAAAAAATTGCGTGATGCCCTCGATCAAAAAGTAAATGAGTTTGCAAATATCATCAAAATAGGCCGAACCCACCTGATGGATGCAACGCCACTGACTCTCAGCCAGGAGTTTTCCGGTTACGTCACCCAGATGGATAATTCCCTCCAGCGCATTGATGCCTGCATGCCGCGCCTGTACCAGATCGCATTGGGTGGCACTGCCGTGGGCACCGGAATCAATACGCACAAAGATTTCCCGGTGAAGGTGGCCGCGCAGATCGCACGCCTCACCGATCAGCCTTTCATCACCGCGCCCAACAAGTTTGAAGCGTTGGCCGCACACGATGCCATCGTAGAAGCTTCCGGTGTCCTCAAAACCATTGCCTGCTCGTTGATGAAAATTGCCAACGATATTCGCTGGCTGGGGTCCGGGCCGCGTTGTGGTATCGGGGAACTGGTGCTTCCTGCCAATGAACCTGGCTCGTCGATCATGCCTGGCAAGGTCAACCCCACTCAATCAGAGGCAATGACCATGGTGGCGGCTCAAGTGATCGGCAACGATGTCACAGTAAACGTCGGCGGGTCGTCCGGTAATTTCGAACTCAACGTGTTCAAGCCCGTGATGATCTACAATCTTCTGCAGTCGATTCGTCTGATTTCCGATGCCTGCGAATCCTTCACCAACCATTGTGTGGTTGGCATCAAGCCCAACGAACAGCGTATTGCAGAACTCATGAACCAGTCATTGATGCTGGTCACGGCACTCAATCCACACATTGGTTACGACAATGCAGCCAAGGTGGCCAAGAAAGCCTACGAAGACAACACAACACTTAAAACCGCTGTCGTTGATTTGGGCCTGCTGACGGAATCGGAGTTTGATGAAAAAGTTCAGCCAAAAAATATGACCGGCCCTAATAGTTAGATTTTGACTACGCTTTGTGGTGACTTCACCGGTAACATTTCCTGATTCGTTATAAATTTTGGCTGGTTTAGCAAAAAAATTTCGCTTTTTGACCAAAGCACAGAATTCTGAAAATCGTGAGCACATCTGAAGAGCTTGGCTTTATTTACGGGAGGGGGACCTGCTCAATTATTCCTCAACCCAAAAACAAATAAGCCAGGGCTGACTGGTTTAAAAATCACTGAAAAACGCCATATTAATTGCAGTTCCGGGTGGTTTTTCCATCTCGAAAATTGGAAATTTTCAGCCAAAATATTTTGGAATTTAGAAATTTAATGTCTATCTATATCGGATTTCCATTTTATAATAATTTTTTGTCAGTGTACCCATTTTAATTTAACACCTCCCTCAAAAAATAAAATGCGGCTTATGGTCAGAAATGATTAGATTTTTTGTCCTCTAACCCATTAGAATAACTGGATAAATTAAATTTTTCTTAAACGCTGTCCCTTTGGTATTCGAGGTACCAATTGGGTTTGGAATCTCGTTTTTTTAGGGGATTGCGTATGGAAATTTCGAAAGTAACCATGATCGCGGAAAAGCACAAAAAAGACATTCCCATAATCATCGCTGAAGATGATGAAGATGATTATATGCTGACTCTCGAGGCTCTCAGTGAAGCCGGGATCACTTCCCAGGTGACGTGGGTTAAAGACGGGGAGGAGTTGATGGAATATCTATCGGATTGTGACCTCGATAAAAATTCATCGACTGGAAAACCCAGACCGGGTTTGATTCTCCTTGACCTCAATATGCCCAAGAAAGATGGTCGGGAAGCGCTACAGGAAATAAAAGGCAATGCAGGACTGAGGAAAATTCCCGTAGTCGTTCTTTCTACTTCCAAGTCAGAATCTGACATTGACCATTCCTACGAGTTGGGAGTCAATTCGTTCATACAGAAGCCGGTTAGGTTTAACGAATTTGTCGAAATGGTCAGCGTACTTTCCAAATACTGGTTTTCAACTGTTCAGCTTCCGGAATGATGACATCTATTGAACAGCCCCTTCAAATTCTCATTGTAGAAGATGATGAAGACGATGCTTTCCTGATCAAAGATTTGATGCAGGAAGTTGCCATCACCCCACGCCCCCAGATTCATTTCGTCGCCACAGGAGATGAAGCCCTTTCTCTGCTGGAATCCCGTCGCGTCGACATTTGTATTTTTGATTTTCGCCTGGGAATCCAGACGGGTATTGACCTGTTGGACCAGGTGAGAGACGCAGGGTGCGAAGCACCGGTGATTTTTCTGACAGGGCAGGGGGATCAGGAAACCGCCGTGCAAGCCATGAAGAGCGGCGCCATGGATTATATGACCAAGAACAATCTCTCGGCGGAAACTCTTTTCCAGTCCATACGACATGCCACCAAATTAAAAATAGAAGAGGATTTAAGAAAACACGCCGAAGAGGAACTCCGCAAGTCGCATGATGGCCTTACTAAAGCCCACGAAGAATTAAAACAATCCCACGACAAGTTGCAAAATGCTCAGGACCAGATCATCCGATCAGAAAAGCTGGCCAGTGTCGGGCGTCTGGCTGCGGGAGTTTGCCATGAAATCCTCAATCCATTGAATATCATTTCCGGACATATTCAGGCACTGACCCTTGAGCGGGACAACGATCAGCCTCTGATGGAGGATTTTGAATCTGTCATGGAAGAAATTCAGCGCATTGAAAAAATTATCGGCGGACTTCTCAAGTTTTCACGTAAAGATGAATTGGTTTTCAAACATGCCGACATCAATGAAGAACTTGAATCCGTGCTAGCTCTGACGGAAAAGGAAATGTTGATTCAAGGGGTTCAAGTTATCCGTGATTATGCTGCAGCACTTCCCAGCATAAAATTCGATGCCAATCGTATGCGGCAAGTATTTCTTAATTTGATCAACAACGCACGACACGCCATGGACAAGGGAGGCACCCTCACCGTCAACACCCGCATGGTTCTGGAAAAAAATGAAGGAGGGAAAAAGTTGAAGGTGCTAGTTGATCCCGAATCTCCCGATGTATCTGGAGGAACACCGTACCTGCAAATCCGATTTTCAGACACGGGAACGGGCATCCGGAAAGAAAACCTCAACAAGTTATTCGAACCCTTCTTTACCACCAAACCCGAAGATCAGGGCACAGGTCTTGGCCTATCGATATGCTATTCCATCATAGAAAAACATCTCGGCAATCTGGAAGTCGAAAGCGAATTTGAGAAAGGCTCCACATTTATTATCGAGCTGCCAATCAACTCCTCCCTGGAAACCAACCCGCTTCAACTCAGCAACAGCCAGGGCTAGTGCTCCGCCAAACCTGCGACCAACCAAAAAAAATATTTGAACGGCTCTGATAATCCTCTACCACCGAAAAGTTAACGGAGGAAATCGAGTAGGCTGGGCTGGAGAATTCGGGCAGAAGTATTGAGTGTTGCCCTGAGCGCGAAATCCAGTTGCGCGACTTCGGAAGCTTCCTTGGTGATGTCTGCATCTTCCACCGTAGACAACTGTTCCGTCTGGGTAACAACATCCGATTCGTGAATACGTTCGGTAGTTTCCAGGCGGCGTTGAATAGAACCCAGCTCTGCACGCGCGTTATTGAGCTGAGCCTGGGTAGTTTTCAGGGCATCAAGGGAAGCGATGATGCCAAAACTGTCGTCTTTTTCCAATGCTTCCTTCAGTTTGCTTAAGACGACAAACACGTTTCGTCCACCCCCCAGTCCAAAGGCTTCCGCTGTTTTACCTGTGCCAATGTCGCGCACGATAGCGGCGCTGTTTGCGCTATTTGAATTTACTTGCAGGGAGTTACCGCGAGAGTTGATGGAAGCGGTGACATTCAAACCGGCACCGTTGATGGCTGTCAGGACATCGTTCAGAGTGGAAGCCCCTGTGAGATTGACTGTGCCGGAAGCGGCTCCATTAACAATATTGATGGAACCCAGATTGATCCCGTTACCGCCATTCAGTTCTGATACCAGCGTGTTGCCCGTTACGCGCGGATCGATATCACGGCCCTGGATATTCCCGTCTTTACGTCCTTCTATCCCGAGAGCCTGTGCCGTGCTTCCGTTGCCAACTTCTGCGACAGTCAATGAACCCACTATCGTGGTACTTGAATCTGTCAGGACGAAACCGTTGCCTTGAGCGTTTAGAGAAGCTGTAACGTTCAAACCGGCACCGTTGATCGCGCCGAGAACTGTGTTGACGCTGGCACCTGCTGGCACTGTGATATTTGCGCTGTTGCCTGCGCGGTCCGTAATGGAAAATGTTCCAGGTGGAACCCCCGCGCCGGCATTCAAATCCGACAACTGGGTGGTGCCGGTGAGGATCGGGTTGAGATCAGTTGCCAGCATCTCGGAGCCCGGAAGGGTGAGAGGCACGCTCGAGTTGTTTGCAATCTGAATTTCAAATCTCTCGGAATTACCGAAGTACGCTACGCCCGAGGTGGCCGTCAGTAAAAATGGCTCCGTGCGGGTTTCCGTACCTGAAAACAAAAAATTATTTTTTACTTTCGAATTTGCCGATTGCAGGGCCTGTTCTATGATATTGCGCAATTCAATTGAAGCAAACTGTCGGCTCTCTGACGAGTCGGTTCCTGAAAGAGCGCCGAGGCTCAGTTCGCGAGCGCGGATCAAACCCAATCCAATGGAATTGAGAGCCGTGTCTGCATTTTGCAGAAACACCGTATTGTTGTCGATATTGCGCCGGAACTGGGTTACCTGAGTGATCGAATTTTTCAGGGTAAGGGAATCACGCAAGGCTGTTGGATCATCCGAAAGGTTATTGATTCGCTTGCCAGTTGCGATGCGCTCGTTGGCCTTTGAAAGCCCTTCCGTAATTCGGAAAATATTCTGCAGGGCTGTTGCCTGCATTGCCTGATTGGTGACCCGTTGAACCATGAGAGCTTTTCCTGTTTTATTTTTTCCCTGAACGTTTAAATTCGATTGGCCAAAATATCAAGCATCTCTTCCGCAACATTGATCAATCGGGCTGCTGCTGCAAATGCCTGCTGGAACTTGATCAGGTTGATCATCTCTTCATCAATGGAAACGCCCGACAAACTTTCGCGTCGGTTGTGTAGTTGGAGCATGACCCCTTCCTGCGCGGTTACCGCTGACCGGATAGAACGGGAGTCGACCCCGATTCCACTGACCAGTGAATTATAAAATTCGCCGAAGGTGAAAGAACCCGAACCCGAATTGACCAGCGAGTTGGCATCAAACAAAAGACCGTTTTGAAGTTGAGACATCCGGGTGCCATTTTTTCCATCCCCCGTTCCATTGAGTCCCGCGGCAATTTTTGATCCGTCGACTGCTACCGCCGTGTCGAGTGAAATTTTAGCCGCCGCATCTTCCGATACGGAAAAATTAACGATGTCACCCGCTGCTGCAGCTCCGGTAATAGTCACGGCAAGACCGTTGGCCAGATTAAATGTGCTTCCTGGTGTGAATACAAAAGTACCGGAAGCGGCGCCGGTGGTCTGGTTTATGAGATCGAATGATCCCGCGCCGGTGAACCGCATTTGATATTGATCGATAGACGATGTTGTCGGGCTGGCGTTGGTCATCGAGACCACAGCAGAGCCGGTGTTGAGAACACTGGCTTTCACTGTTGGTTGCAATGGTGTGAAAAAATCACGACCCGAACCGCCATCAAGGCCAAAGCCCTCGCGATGAACCCGGTTAAATTCACGCACAAGGCCCGCGGCTAACCGGTCGAACTGATCCTTGATGGCCGGAACATCCCGGTCACGTAAATCCAGCAGCCCTCTAATTTTTCCGCCGTTGATCTGGTTGGTGATATTGATCGTTCCGTTTTGTCCATCGGAAACCAGAATGTCCTTGAAGCCATTATTATCCCCGTTGAGCTGGGTACTGAGTGGGAAATCCGTGAGACCCAATATCAGCGGCGTTCCATTTGCAAGGGTCAGGCGCACCTGATTATTTTGTTCGTCCACCAATGTTGCGTCAATAAAACCCGACAGGTCCTTGAGCATCCGATCGCGTTCGTCGCGCAGGTCATTGGCAGTAGAGGTAGTACCGACATTTTCGTTCTGAAAAATAGTTCGATTGAGTTGCGCGATACCACTCAGCAGGGAATTGATTTCCGAGACCGTGTCTTCGACCATCAGGTCGAGGTTTTGCCGTTCCCGGAAAACCGCATTGCCAATAGTGTTGAACGCAAGAGTCAAGGATCGCGCATTGCCCTGAATGGTGGTTCTTTCAGGAAGCCCGGTCGGATTGGCTGCAAGATCTTCAAACGAACTGAACAGATTGTTCATCTCCGTGTTAATGCTGCGACCCGTGGTTTCATTGAACAATTGCTCAAGACGATCAAAACCATCCTGGCGAATCTGAAAATTCCCCATGGGAGTCGATTCAGAAAGCGTCTGGGCAAACACGAATCGATCGAAACTTCGGGTGATACTTTTGACGTTGACACCAGTTCCAAGCTGACCGAGGCCGATCCGTCGCGGTGAACTGTTTTCCAGGTTGACCGTTTGCCGGGTATAACCCGGGGTCTGGACATTGGCGATGTTGTTACCGGTGACTTCAATCGCCAATTGCTGGGCAAGCAAGCCCCGCTTTCCTTCGGTCAGTACACTGTAAATGCTAGTCGTCATAATTTATTCCGGTTCACGCGCTGGTGCGCACCATTCGGCCTTCAAGTGGGGCGTCGGGCAGATCGCCACGGGTGTTGTATGGACTGTGTTGCGGTCCGGGTTCCACCAAAAATTCAATTGATTCCTTGACCGTTCGCGCCGACTGTCTTACCAGCTTACGATTGGCCAGGTTCATCCTGTTGATCGTGTCGATCTGGGAGCGGAGCACCCGTCGGAAATGCTGTAATTTGGATTTAAAAGAGTTGCCCGGAATGGAGATGATATCTTTCAGCGTAATGTTTTCTGGACTTAAATTGGAGGCGCCTGCAATCTCGCGTACAACCTGCTCACGCTGAAGGTTGAGTTCCTGAATGGTGATAAGTAACGTTTCTTTACGGGTCAAAAGGGCTTCCAGCTTTTCGAGAGAGTTCTCCCCGATATGACGCCACTCCTCATTCAGAATATCTATTAGCTGCCCGTAGAATACGGTCTTCTTTTCGACGAGATAGTTTAACTGTTCAAAAGAGTCACTCATTGCAACCTCCCTGTTAGCTGGTCGGACCCGACTCCAGTTTTGACAACTGGCGGTAAATCATGTCGGCAAGACCCATGCTCTTGTTCTGAACCATGTCCTTGGTCCATTCCCGGTCCATCATTTCCTGATAAGTATCCTGGGCATAGCTATGTAGCGGATCAAATTTTGGAACCGAACTGCGCATTTCCTTCAACATCATGTTGAGGAATATCGACTCAAATTCACGCGAAACCTTCATCAGGCTTTTTGGGTCGTCTTTTCCATTTTTTATTCCCTCTGCCAGATCGCCAATACGGTCCAATGCCCCTGAGTCAACAGGAAGCTGGGTTGAAGAGCCAGGCAAAACTGAATTGAGCGATACCATTATGTTGTTCCTTATACGGGCGGTTTTAAGGAGTCAGCTTTTTACTCAACACTGGAATTGCAAGGGCAGTGCCAAATCCCAGGGAATTTGCCTTAGGATTCTTGGGCCTCCAGACCCTTTAAATTTCAGCTATTTAAACGGTTCGAGTCCTTTGGGGCTCTTTTTAAGGGTTCTTTGAACAGGCCCCGACCCGGCAATTTTTGCCCGGTATCGGAATCGATTCAGCCAGTATTAGATAATTTTCAGTTCCGCATGTAAGGAACCGGAAGCCTTGATCGCCTGCAGAATTGCGATTAGATCTCGCGGGTTAACGCCAATGGCGTTGAGTGCGTTGACCACTTCACCGATTCCAATACCTGACGGCACAATGATCAATCGATCCTCCCCTTCTTCAGTCACGACCCGGGTTCTGGGCACGATCACCGTTTCACCGGTTTCAGACAGCGCTGACGGTTGAGAAACAATGGGCTCTTCCTTTATTTGGACAAATAGACTGCCATGTGCAACGGCAACGGTGGAGATACGCACATTTTCGCCCATCACCACGGTCCCGGTGCGTTCATCAATGATCACTTTCGCGATGGTGTCCGGGGTAACCTGCAAGCGTTCGATGCGGGTGACAAACGCGGAAGTATTGTCGCGATAAAACGCAGGCACCTTAAGATGAAGTGTGCGTCCGTCCAACGCAGTGGCGAGGACTTCTTTCAAATCAGCATTCACCGCTTTGGCAATGCGGGATGCGGTAGTGAAATCGGTTCGTCTGAGAGACAGGTAAAGGTCTTTCTTGATATTGAAATTTACAGGGATTTCTTTTTCCACCATGGCGCCATTTACAATTTTGCCAACCGTGGGATGATTCTTCTGGGCTCCCTGCGCCCCACCCTGCACCACAAATCCTCCAATAGAAACGGATCCCTGAGCGACTGCGTAAGTCAGAGAGTCGGGTCCTTTCAGCGGGGTCATGAGTAGCATCCCGCCTTGCAGACTGACCGAGTCACCGATGGACGATACGGTTACGTCAATAGCATCTCCCTGGCGAGCAAACGGCGGCATGTTGGCGGTGACCATGACCACCGCAATATTTTTGAACTGCAACTGGGCGATCCGATCTGCAGGAACGGTAACGCCGAGTTTTTGCAACATGTTGACAATCGTCTGGATTGAAAAGAAGACGTTTGTGGCACGGTCCCCGGTATTGGCCAGACCGATCACAAGACCAAAACCAATGAGCTGATTGTTTCGCACACCCGAGATGTTGACCAGTTCCTTCACTCTGATGGCATGGGCGGTCGAAGCCAGCAGGGCGACGATCAAAAATGTTGTTACAAGTTTGAGTAAGATTCGATGGTTCGACATAAGCAATTCCCTTACTGTGCGATCAAAGTCAAAGTTGCTGTACCCGAGGTAGCAATGCCGTCGGCTGCAGTTATCGTTAAAGTCTGATTCCCCTGTGCGAGGGTCGGCAGTGTTGTGATGGTCACCACTCCCGTGTTGCTGTCAATCGTGGTAGCTGTGTACCCGCCGGTGAAGCCACCGATGGTGAATACAGTTGTCCCAATATTTCCAACGACGTTAAAATCCGGTGCTGTTCCCGGGATCGCATTCAAAGTCAACGCGGACGGTGTTACCAGAATAGTGGCGGTTGTAATCGTGACCCTCGCGGTTGCCGTTTCGCCGCTGGCATCGGTGACCGTGATGGTGACTGCGCCGGGCAAAGTCCCGGCGGTGAAAGCACCCGTACTCACATTGATATTTGCCAGAGTGGTATCGCTCACTGTCCAGGAAACCGGTGTTTTGCCATTGGTCGCGGTGAACGTGAGTGTTCCACCCGGTGCCACCGCCGTATTTTCCGGAGTGATAAAAAGGGGTTGGGGTGTTGAGGAAAAGGGATTCTTGTCATCAATAAGATTGTCGCAGGCAGCCACCACCCAAACCAGCAGGGCGAGTACCACCGCGTATCTTTGAAATTTCCATTCATCCCTTAACATCGAAATTATTTCCGATCATGTAGAGGCTGCGTTACTGATGTTAACGATAGGCACGATTGTGGTTGCTGATGCATTTTCTACTGTAGCCACAATGGATGCCGTTCCCGCTGATGTCACCGATGTGAGTGTTGTGATGCCAACCCCGTTGGTGACCGTGAGGGACTCAGTTCCCAATGTCCCTCTTGTCGTCGTGAGCGTCACGGTGGTGTTGACTCCGCGTCCTTGTTCGTCGAACACTTCGACCCGGATAGTCGCCTTCGAAGTACCGTCTGCAGGCAACCCGGCGGTGCCATAAAATGCCTTGACCCCGATGGTAAATCCGGAGTTGCTCGGACCTACCAGGTCCGTCACCTGATCAGAACAGGCCAACAGAACCATCAACAGGCAAACCCCCGCCCATCTATATAAAGGGCGGTGTGTTTGAATTTTCTGCAACATGTTTAGAATGGCCATACTTTTGTTAGAATCCTGGTCAACCATCCAACACGTTGTTCATCAGAGACCACGCCTTCGCCGGACAGGGCAATGCGGGCATCCGCGATCATGCTCGAGTTGACCGAATTGCTGAATGAAATGTCGACGCGACGGATAATGCCGGTCAGCACCATCTGCTGTTCTTCGTTGTTGTATTGAATCGTCCTCTTGCCTTCGATCACGAACTGATCATTCGGCAGGATTTCCTTGATGACCGCCGCCATGGTTCCGGTCATGGACCCGTTACGGGTAGTGGTTCCGGACCCGTCGTTTGCCCGACTGGTGGTGGCATTCAAATTCGGATCAAACTGGTTGCCGGAACCCAGGAAATTAGTGATTCCAAGGTTGGTTGGCAATCCAAGTAATTGACCTGTACTGAGGTTGATATTGGACGTTTTAGATGTGGAGGTGGTAGCGGTCGCGGTTGAAGTAAAACTTTCATCAAGAACAACGTTGACTACATCACCGATATGACGTGCTTTGGTATCGCCAAACAAAAGGTTCTGCGATGTATCTCCAGGCCAGATGGAGCCTTCGTTGGGCTTGACCTCTGGCTCAGGATATATATCGTGAGTGACGATGGCGGCTCTGGGCCCGGGTATTGGCTTCATCTCTTTGATGGTGGTGCAAGCTCCAAGACTGAAGCCAATGACCGCGATTAGG